>NZ_JBEOOL010000015.1:0-116061 GCF_040309225.1 Pseudoalteromonas sp. GW168-MNA-CIBAN-0100
AATAGGCCACAACTTCTGTTGTAGCCTATTATGAGCCCTTTGAAAGATCGTTCAATTAGCTTAAACGATCTGCATTAAGCCTAGTGCTCGCTTTTTTGTTTTTTTAAATAGAGTCATTACCAAGTTTACAGCTCTGACCAGTTTACGAAAAAGCTCACTTTTTACTGGAAACCTATAGGCAGCAGTACGTGGCGGGCAAGCAGCACTTGTATATTAAACTTTACACACAATAGTTGTGTTACGTTCACGTAAACGTAAGTTGGTGTGGTTGTTCTATTTATAGTTTTTAAAACTTACAAACAACGATTTTGTGAATTTTTTATCTATATAAAAGTTTTAATCCGGTTATTTAATTTAAGCTTGATGTTTTCATTGGTTTTATCTTCTGTGAGTATAGCGAACTCGAATATGAAGTGATAAAGTCTCGGCAATTTCCAGCGCGCATACCCTCTCACGGGTTAACTATTTCGGAGTATTTTAAGTGGCTGTGTTTAATCGAGTTGAATTTGATAACCATGAACAAGTGGTTTTTTGTTCTGATGAAGAGTCGGGTTTAAAAGCAATTATTGCTGTACATAATACCAACCTAGGTCCTGCAGTTGGCGGATGTAGAATGTGGGATTATGCGAACGACGAAGATGCTGTTTACGACGTGCTACGTTTATCAAAGGGCATGACTTATAAAAATGCAGTTGCGCGCTTACCATTTGGTGGTGGTAAATCTGTAATTATAGGTAATGCGAAAGAAATTAAATCTGAGCAATTATTTCGTGCATTTGGTCGCCAGTTAGAGCGATTAAATGGCAGCTATTACTCAGCAGAAGATGTAAACATCACATGTGCTGATGTAGCTATCATGAATAAAGAAACTAATTACGTACTGGGTCTTGAAGGTAAAAGTGGTAACCCATCGCCATTTACAGCATACGGTACGTTTTTAGGAATTAAAGCAGCGCTACAGCATCAACGTGGTCATCAAAATTTTGCAGGTGTGAAAGTGGCTGTTCAAGGTTTAGGTGCTGTTGCTTATGGTTTATGTAAGCATTTAGCTGATGCGGGCGCTGAGTTGTTTGTAACTGACATTAACCAAGCTGCAATTGATCGCGTAGTTAATGATTTTGGCGCGACTGCGGTTGGCATTGATGAAATTTACGACTTAGATGTTGATGTTTATGCACCGTGTGCATTAGGTGCGACTATTAACGATTTAACGATACCGCGTTTAAAAGCGACTATTATTGCAGGCTGTGCTAATAATCAGTTAGCAGAGTCTCGCCACGGTGAAGTTATTCGTGAAAAAGGCATTTTATATGCACCAGATTACGTAATTAACGCTGGTGGTATTATTAATGTTTATTACGAAACAGCGCCAGAAGGTTACAGTGCAGCAGCGTCTAATAAACATGTTGAAGGTATTTTTAATACGTTAACTGAAATCTTTGCCCGTAGCGAAAAAGAGCAAAAATCAACGCATTTAATTGCTGACGAATTAGCGCAAGAGATCATTAAAAACGGTCTATAAATTTAAGCTAAAATGCAATAAAGGTGTGCAATTGCACACCTTTTGTTTATCTGTAAGTTAAGGGGTGTTGATCTTTGCGGATTTAACCTTGAAAGATCAACAGACCCTAATGCAATTATTACTGAACAGCGGTACACTTTATTTTTAATTTTGTGCGGCAAATTATGACTCCCTCAACTTCTCTCATGCAGCCTATCGATTTAGATAATTGGCCTAGAAAGCAACACTTTGAATTATTTAAACACTTTTCTCAGCCTTATTTTAATGTGTGTGTACGTTTAGATATTCAAACACTTTACGACTATTGCAAAACCAATCAATTTTCTTTTTTTCAAGCGTATGTATATTGCACCTTAAAAGCGTGCCATGAGTACGATTCAATAATGCTACGTATAATAGATAATCAACCATGGTTACTTAATAGTGTTCGCGCAAGTGTGGTTGAGTTGTCTGAAAACGATACGTTTGTTTTTAGTTATTTTAACAGCACAGGCGAGTTTAAAGAGTTTGCAAATCATGCAAGTGACGTAAGTAAAAAAGCGAAATTACAGCCGTTATTTTCTGATGCATTTGCTCAAACAGAAGGGCAGGCAGATTTAATTCATATATCTGTTTTGCCGTGGCTGAATTTTAGTGCGTTTTCGCATGCATTTAGTGAAGGGCAGAGTTTAGGCATTCCTAAATTTGTATTTGGTCAGTTTGATAAACACACAGGCACAATGCCTTTAGCTATCGATGTACACCATTCATTAATGGATGGTTTGCACGTAGCGAAATTTATAAACACATTGCAGGGTACATTTGATACCTTTTGCAAAAATTAACTTTAAACACATCAGTAACGGCAGTGCAAAGCAGTAAACAATTTATAAGTAATCTATAAGTAATCTATAAGCAATGCGATGTGAGTTACTTTATATTCAAATACATAACCTTGTATGCTTGAAAAGCACGTGTGCTGGACATATTTATATACCATACCTTAGCTCAGGAAATCCCCATGATAAATGGACTGTTAATTGTTGTTTTAATTCTTTTTGTGGTGATTTTCTGGCGTTGGCCATCAATTCAAAACCGATTATGGCGCAGTAAATATAAAGACTTTGCTTTAAATTCGCAGCAAAAAGATATTTTACTGCGTTGCATGCCCATCTATAAAAAAATGACCGACGCCGACAGAGAAAAATTAGAGCGACATATTACGTGGTTTTTAAACGAAAAACGCTTTGTCGGTTGTGATGGCTTAAGGCTAACGTCTGCAATGAAGTTAATTGTTGCCGCCGATGCGTGTGTATTAGTACTTAATAAACCGTGGCCGTTATATAGAAATGTAAAAGAAATTTTATTATATCCAAGTGCTTATTATGCTCCGCAATCAACTCGCGATAGTGCAGGACTTGTGAGTTACCATAATACGGTAAGACTAGGCGAGTCATGGCCTGGCGGCACGCTCGTTTTAAGCTGGCATGATGTACTTGAGGGTAATCGTTTACCAAGCGATGGACATAACTTGGTATTTCATGAGTTTGCGCATCAACTCGATCAAGAAACAGGTAAAACAACGGGCACACCCATTTTAAAAAGCTCAGCAGATTACAAAGAGTGGGGCAGAGTATTTAGTCGCGCTTTCACCCAGTTAAAAAGCCATGTTGCCTATAGCATGCCGCATGTTATTCACAGCTATGGTGCGACTAACGAAGCTGAGTTTTTTGCTGTACTCACCGAAACCTTCCTCGAAAAACCCGCAGAGCTTCGCCGATACGATCCTGAAATTTACAGTATGCTAGTTAATTACTATCAATTTGACCCTATTGTTTGGCATTAAACCTACATAAACCGCGCTTTATCATATAACGCTGGCAAGTTGCGTTTGTTTTTGTTGCAATCATGTGAAATAGTTTTTACTGCAACAATAACAAGCGAGAAACGCATGAAAAAAATGCTTCATACAGTATTGGCGCTGTCGGTGTCATTAGCGATAGGGCAGGTAAATGCCGCTGAAAAAGACGAACAAAAATGGCAAGTAGATTCACCTAAGGGGCAATTTGTTGACGCTGCAATTAGCGTTGATCAGGGCACATGGATGAATATAGATATTAGCCCTGATGGTAAAACCGTGGTGTTTGACTTACTTGGCGATATTTATACTATGCCAATGAGTGGTGGTACAGCCACAAAGCTCACCTCTGATATTGCATGGCAAATGCAACCACGCTTTAGTCCTAACGGCAAAAGTATTGCGTTTACCTCCGATCAAGGTGGTGGCGATAACATTTGGATAATGGACTTAAATGGTGAAAATCAACACGCTGTTACCGATGAAACCTTTAGATTACTAAATAGTCCTGCATGGAGTCCTGATGGCGACTACTTAGTTGCGCGTAAACACTTTACAGCTAGCCGCTCATTGGGAGCAGGTGAAGTGTGGTTGTATCATAAAGCGGGTGGCAAGGGCGTGCAGCTTACAAAACGCGAGAACGATCAAAAAGATTTAGGTGAGCCAATGTTTTCACCAGATGGTCGTTATGTATACTTTTCGCATGATGCAACACCCGGTAAAACATTTCATTATTCAAAAGATTCTGTAGCGGGCATTTATAAAATTAAGCGCTACGACCGTGAAACGGGTGAAATTGAAACCATAATCGATACGATGGGCGGTGCTATTAGGCCTACACCATCACCAGATGGTAAAAAGCTTGCTTATATAAAGCGTGATGACTTTCAAACTAGCTTGTATTTATATGACTTAACTAGCGGTGAGCACACTAAGCTTTACGATAAGCTTGAGCGAGATATGCAAGAAACATGGGCTATTCATGGTGTATACCCAACTATTGCATGGACACCCGATAACGAAGAGTTAGTATTTTGGGCTGGTGGTACAATTCACAAGCTAGATGTTGCAGACAAATCTGTAAAAACCATTCCTTTTAAAGTGCAAACCACTAAAAAAATTCAAAAAGCAGTGCGCTTTACACAAAACTTAGATACTGATGAATTTGATGTAAAAATGCTGCGTAATGTGCAAGTAAGCCCCGATGGAGAAACGGCAATTTTTGAAGCGCTTGGGCATATTTATAAACGTGATTTAGAGTCGGGTAAAATTAAGCGTTTAACAAAGCAAACTGATCATTACGAATTATTTCCACAGTACTCTCGCGATGGTAAAAAAATAGTTTACACCACATGGGATGATAACAAACAAGGGTCTGTAAGAGTGGTTTCTGCGCGCAGTGGTCGTGGCGATACAATTACTAAAGAGCCCGGGAAATATGTAGAGCCTACGTTTAGTCCAGATGGGAAAACGGTTGTTTATCGAAAAGCCACGGGGGGCAGTATTTTAAACCCTAAATGGTCACTTAACCCTGGTATATATAGCGTAAGCGCAAAAGGCGGTAAAAGTGAGCTTATTTCAAAAAGTGGTTATCAACCACAATTTGGAGATGCAAACGATCGCGTTTTTATAATGAGTCCTTGGCCAAAACCAACGCTTAGCGTAGTAGAACTTGAAAGTAAAAAAGTTCGCAAACTATATGAGTCAGAGCATGCTACAGAATTTAGAGTATCACCAGATGGGCAATATCTGGCTTTTGCTGAGCGATTTAAAGTATTTGTAACACCGTTTGTTCAAAGTGGTAAAACAATTAATATTGGGCCTAAAGACAGTCAATTTCCAATAGAGCAGTTATCGGTACGTGCTGGTGAAAACATTAGTTGGAGTGCTAAGAGCAACAAACTTTACTGGACATTAGGGCCTGAGCTTTATCATGCAAGCCTTGAGGGGATGTTTGCCATTAACAAAGCCGAAGATGCCGACTTTAAAGTGAAAAGTGGCGATAATATCGGTTTCAGTAAAAAAATGGCAGAGCCTAAAGGTATGATTGCGCTCACTGGTGCAAAAATTATAACTATGGACGGCGAAAAGATTATTGAAAATGGTGTAATTATCACTGATGGCAAGCATATTAAAGCAATTGGTACAGCCAGCGATATAAGCATTCCTAAAGGTGCTGAGGTTATTGATGTAACAGGTAAAACTATTATGCCTGGTATTGTTGATGCTCATGCACATGGCTCGCAAGCAAGTGACGAAATTATACCTGAGCAAAACTGGAAAAACTTTGCAGGTTTAGCGCTAGGTGTTACTACAATTCACGATCCATCAAACGATACCTCTGAAATATTTACCGCAAGCGAAATGCAAAAGGCAGGCATGATTGTTGGCCCGCGTATTTTCTCAACCGGTACTATTTTATATGGCGCAAATATGCCAGGTTATACGTCGCATATTGACTCGTTAGACGATGCTAAATTTCATTTAGAGCGCCTTAAAAAAGTAGGGGCGTTTAGTGTTAAATCGTATAACCAGCCACGTCGTGAGCAGCGCCAACAAGTTATTGAAGCAGGCCGTGAACTTGAAATGATGGTAGTACCAGAAGGTGGCTCATTATTACAACATAACTTAAGTATGATTGTAGATGGACACACAGGTATTGAGCATTCAATCCCTGTAGAGAACATATACGACGATATAAAGCAGTTATGGTCGCAAAGTGATGTTGGCTATACACCAACACTTGTAGTGGCTTATGGTGGCATTTGGGGTGAGAACTACTGGTACGATAAAACTGATGTGTGGAATCACCCGCGTTTAAGTAAATTTGTGCCAAAAAATCAATTATTACCACGCTCTATGCGCCGCATTAAAGCGCCCGATCATCACTATAATCACTTTAATAACGCACGCGTTGCTGCTGAGCTACAAGACCTAGGTGTATTAGTTAACTTAGGTGCTCACGGTCAGCGTGAAGGCTTAGGTGCACACTGGGAGATGTGGATGTTTGCACAAGGCGGAATGACACCGCTTGAGGCTATACGTGCTTCAACACTCGATCCGGCTAAGTATTTAGGGCTTGATAAAAACGTAGGCTCGCTTGAAGTGGGCAAACTGGCAGATTTAATGGTTATAGATGGCGATCCGCTTAAAAATATTCGAGATTCGGATAAAGTAGATTACACCATGATCAATGGTCGATTATTCAATGCAGAGACAATGAGTGAAGTGGGTAAAAAAGAGCGCGAACCACTTTACTTCGAAAAGTTATAATTTATTTTGATCTTTTGAAAGCGGCTACATAGCCGCTTTTTTTAGTCTTACTCAACTTATAAGGCTCTATTTTTTTGATTAAATGGTGCAATTAAGGTTGGAAGACGATAATTAATATAATTTTTAGATATTTTTTAGCAAATCGCGCACATAAAAAAACCGCTTAACGCGGTTTCTTTTAAAAATCATAAATGTTGATTAAACAACACCGCGCGGTAAGCGACAGTCATGATCTTTACGAGCTAAAATTACAATCCAAAGTTCTTCCGCTGTGTAACCTTCTTCGTTTTCGGTAACAACAGTGAATGGCGCTTTTTTCTGTGCTTTAACAGGCGCAGCTGCTTTTGGTTTTTTCGTTTTAGTTGTTTTACCAGAGTTTAACTTTTTAGTAAGCTCTGCTACGTCAGCTAGGCGTAAATTTTTACCGCCATCAATGCTGTACCAACCAGGTTTAGTTGTGATTTCAGGTTTTTTACCATTGGCAGTTTCGTACGCTGCTTCAAAGGCAGATAACACTTCTGTTTTGTCTAGTTTGCTCATCAGAGACCCTATACGTTGTGAACACAGATAAAGAAGAGGTATTTATACCTATTTTAAAACAGTTTTTCAATTTTTTGCGATTTTCCTTCCATTTTAAGGCTATAAACGCCAAAATTTGCACAAAATTCAGTGCTAAGTAAGGTAAGTTATATGCAACGTAGAGAATTTAACCAACTCCTAAATGACATTTTAAAACCTCAATTAATTAAAGATTTTTGCCCAAATGGCTTACAGGTCGAAGGTAAAAACGAAATTAAAAAAATTGTGACGGGTGTAACCGCAAGTCAAGCTTTAATAGATGCTGCCATTGAGCAACAAGCAGATGCTATTTTAGTTCATCATGGATTTTTTTGGAAAGGGGAATCCCAACCAATAACGGGAATGAAAAAGCGTCGTATAGGTGCGTTATTAGCACACGATATTAATTTATTTGGCTATCACTTACCACTTGATATTCATCCAGCAGTTGGCAATAACGCGCAACTTGCAAAGTTATTGGATATTGAAATTGAAACAGGGCTAGAGCCAACTTCAAATAGCGTAGCAATGAAAGGGCGTTTAAAAACACCATTAAGTGGTGAGGATTTTGCAGATAAAATTGCAAAAGTGCTAAATCGAACCCCGCTCACAAGCTTAGTACGTTCAACAAAAATTGAAACCATTGCACTGTGCACCGGTGGTGGGCAAGGGTATATTGATTTAGCTGCAGAGCAAGGCATTGATGCTTATTTAACGGGTGAGGCATCGGAGCAAACAATTCATAGTTCTCGTGAGCAAAACATTGATTTTTTTGCCGCAGGGCATCATGCCACAGAGCGCTATGGTGTAAAAGCTCTGGGTGAGTTACTTGCTCAAGAGCATGGTTTTGATGTGACATTTATAGATATAGATAACCCAGTTTAACTAGGCTATCTATTAGTTAACCTGAACTCTACTTGAGATAGATTTATTATCTAGAGTTCAGGTTAGTTAGACGAAATGAGCTACAGTGCCTCTGGATCTATCCAGCGGCGCAAACTTATCCATGTGTTTCCTACTACTTCGTGACTGTATTGCGTAACCACAAGTAAGGCATGAGCATTGGGAATAAACTGTTTGCTCCATGGAAGTGCAGCAAAATTATGATAATCAGTGGCTGCGGGTATGACTTCAATACCTTGAGCATTAAATAAGTCTTTTGCGCGTGGCATGTGCAGTACAGATGTTACTAGTGCAACCTTAAAGTCGACTAATTTTGATGCCAGTAACTTAGCTTCTTCACCTGTATCCATTGCTTTTGGGTTTTGGAATATACGACTCTTATTAACACCTAAACTAATTGCCGTTTGATACATAAGCCCGCTATTAGTGGTATTTTGATAACCCCCGCCTGAAACTATAAGCTCTGCATTAGGGTAGTGCTTTGCTAGTTTTACACCTTCTACTAAGCGCGTTAGCGCACAATTACCTAATTGATTATTAGCACTGAGTGCAGGATTTGGGTTTATATCGCAACCTAGTACAACTATTTTGTCTATTTTTGGATGCTTTAGGGTATTAAATGCAAGCGACGCAGGTTCATTATTTTGGATAATTAAATTGGCGATAAAGGGTGTGCTCAATGCAAGTAATACAATTAAGCTTAAAGTAGATAAGAAGAGAGCTGATTTGCGGCCTTTAAATGCGAGTAGGAGCATCAGGCACGCAAATAAACCAAATAGAGGCAGTGGCATAAGTAAGCCACCAATCATTTTTTTAATAACAAACATAAGAGTTAAACGCTGTAGAGTTAATTACAGCGATATTACTCATTATATTGATGATTATCGACCGTTATTTAGCTTACACGTATTTAAAAAGTGACGATAAACAGGGTTATCTTTCATGTCTTTTTTCATCGCTAAATACATAGGACGAGTAAGGCCAAGAGCGCCCAAAGGAATTGATTTAATTAAGCCTTGGCTTTCATAAGGTGTAACTAGCCAATCAGGTAAAGCGGCAACGCCCATGCCGGCACTTACTAGTTGAAAAATAAGTAATCCTTGGTCAACCGTTTTTAACGTACCGTCGAAACGTGCATTTTGAATGAAATGCTTAAATATATCTTGGCGTTCACGCGGGATAGGGTATGAAATAATAGTTTCGTTTTTTAAATCAAGCGCTGTTACATACGCTTTTTTAGCAAGTTCATGATCCGGTGCCACAATAAGCTTCAATTTAAAATCAAATAAGTGCGCGTATTCTAATGTGTCGGGTTCACGTATGTCAGATGTTAAAACTAAATCGAGCTCATCGCTTAGTAAGTCAGGAATAGCGTCGTAACTAAAGCCGCGCTCGTAATCAATTTTTATATCAGGCCAAAAGTTATTAAATTCTTTAATAGTAGGCAATAACCAATGAAAACATGCATGGCATTCCACACTTAAACGCAGTTGAGAAATAGGCTGATTTAAGCTTTCTTTCAAACGGCATTTAGTCGCTTCCATTTTTGGTAATATTTCGTGAGCCAACTCAAGTAATAGCATTCCCTGAGGGGTAAAGCGGACTGGTTGAGTTTTACGCTCAAATAATTGGCAATCTAATTTATTCTCTAAATCTTTGATTTGATGAGATAAAGCAGACTGTGTCAAAAATAACTCTCGTGCCGTATTAACCAAAGATCCTGTTTCTTTTAGGGTTGCTATGGTTTTTAAATGTTTAATACCAATCATCTTTAAAAATTCTCATGGGAAAAGTGAGTTCAGCTCAGATTAACCACATACTACGCCTATATAAAAAACGTTTCAACGTCTAGATGGCTAAAAGCTTGCGATTTATTGTGGTTTATTGCAGTTTATTGCTATGAATCGCGAAAATATTAGAATTAGTAACGATAAAAGTCATTCAAAAACTGGTTTGATGAGTTTTAGATGAGTTTGCTTCATGTTGTATTTTAAGTATATCGATTGCGGTGTGCTTCACCTCAGTGTGAATTTTGACTATATAGATAACTGTGTGGGGTGGGGGGTTGTTGAATGGTTACTTTAGGTTGTGGTTTAAAAACTAAAGTCGTTTTGCGTTTTGCGTTTTGCTTTTTAGCTTTAGTTTAGGTCAATGAATGAGTATATACGTAATACCTAAGCCAGCGACCTACTCGCTGGCTTTTTTATAAGGGCTTATTAATAAGTAATATGGCTTCTTTGGCTGTGACCGGTTTTGACTTTAAAAAACCTTGGCCATAGTCGCACGCGGTGGATTGTAAAATGGCTAATTGTTCAAGTGTTTCTATCCCTTCAGCAACAACCTCAAGTTTTAATGATTGCGCAAGTGATAAAATGGCTTCAACAAGTGGATTGGTGGAATCTTGTAGGTGGTCAATAAAACTTTTATCTATTTTTAAAATATGAATAGGCAGTTGGTGCAAGTAGCCGAGTGCCGAGTAACCCGTTCCAAAATCGTCAAGGCACAATTTTACTTTTAAAGGTGAAAGACCTTCTATTATTTGAGTGGCGAGTTCTAGATTTTCTATTAAGCCTGATTCGGTAATTTCTAAACATAAAGAACCCAGAGGTAATTGGTATTTATTATAAATAGAATGTATTTGCGCTACAAAATCGAGGCTTGCAAAATGCCGTGACGATACATTAACCGTTACTTTCAAAAAGCGATGACCTTGCTGGTGCCAATTAGAAATCTGCTGAGCGGCTAAATCAAGTAAATGTAAATCAAGATTTATAATTTGCCCTGTAGTTTCAGCTATCGGTATAAAGTCATTAGGTGGTACAAATCCTTTTTTAGGATGATGCCAGCGCACAAGTGCTTCAAAACCAATAACCTCACTTGTGGTAATTGTAAAAATTGGCTGAAAATAGAGTTCAAATTCGTTGTGTTCTATACCGTGTTGCAAGTCGTTTTCGATATCCGCATGGGTTTTAAGTTTTTTACGCATCGTGTTATTAAAAAACTTAACTTGTCCACGCCCGGTGGATTTTGCTTCATACATAGCAGCATCAGCTTGTTGCAGTAATATATAAGCTTGATCGTTTATGTTGTCGGTATAGGCAATACCAATACTAGTAGAGGCTTGAAGTAAGTGGCTATCTACATTTAGAGGTTTTGCTAATGCGCTTTTAATTCTGTTTAAAGCTTCATTAACTTGGTTTTTATGTGTGATATTTTCCATGAAAATAGCAAATTCATCACCGCCTAAACGAGCAAATGTATCGGTGCTTCGTACTGTACTTTTAATTAAGCCGCATATTTTTATAAGAAAATGGTCTCCGACCTCATGCCCCAGCGAATCATTAATACTTTTAAAACGGTCAAAATCTAGATACAGCAGGGCATGGCTAGTACTTTTTTTAGCGCGCGTTAAACGTAAAATAGCATGCTTTATTCTCTCAATGAGTAATGAGCGGTTAGCAAGGCCGGTAAGCTCGTCATGCAATGCTTTATGCTCGAGCTCTTGTCGGGCTAGTTGTCTATCAATTGCCATACTTATTTGACGACTTACGTAAGTTAGAAGAGCGCTGTCGTGTTCGTTGTATTGCAGTGTTTTATCGTAGCTTTGTACAACAATAACACCGCTTATACGATCACTTGTTTTAAATGGAACACCCAACCAAGACTCTGATTGTCGACCTACCATTTTAAAATCACCGTTATCAATATGACTTTGAAAGGCATCTTTATTGAGTAATAAGGTTTGCTCTGTTTGCAGTAGGTAATATGAAGCAGTGTCTTTTAGCTGTTCTTTAGATATTTTTTGATGTGTTTTAGTGTTTATGCCTTCTTCGACTATATAAACAAGGTCAAGTATATCTACTTTTTTGTCATATAAAGCGATAAAAAAGTTATCAGCACGAAGTAAGTTATTGATAATTGAATGCAAGGCTTCAAAGAAGGTATCTAAGTCGTTAGCTTTGTAGGTTAGGTTAGCTATTTGTAATAAGCTATTTTCTAATTTTTGTGCGTTGTTAAGTTGCTCAACTGTTTTTTGTAAGTTATTTACCGTATTTACCTGGTTAATTTTAGCACTGAGTAAGTGGGCAACTGTTGTAAGAATTTCAAGGTGTGCGTTTGTAAAGTAGCCTTTAATAGGGTGCTCACAATCAATAACACCTAAAACTTGTTCTTTATATATAAGAGGGACGCATAGTTCTGATTGGGCAGGGCGCTCATCTGCGATATAACGGCTATCTTTTGTTACATCATCGATAACTACGGCTTTACCAGTAGTTGCAACAGCTCCAGTAATTCCTTCACTAAAACGTATTACTTTACGTTCGGCTTGATATTTGTCTCGGGCGTGAGCAATACCCATCGATGCAACTTGATTTAATGTATAAGCATTGTTATCGGCAAGGTAAATAACGCAATCAACAAATCCTAAACGGTTAACAACGTGCGTTGTAACATACTCAAATAGCTCGTCTAGTGTGTCTAGTTGCAATAAGCTTGATGAAAATTGATTAATTATACTCAGTTGATCAGTTTTTATCTCAAGTGCTCTTGAGGCATTATTTTTGTAAGACATAGGCAATTTATATTATTCTTTTTATTTTTAAATACGTAGCTAAGTTAACCTAATCTTGGATTTTGTACAAAATAAAGCGATGAGTGGTTTTAATTGGCTGTAAATTATTATGACGAATGACTTTAATTAATTGTAAGTAATAACAATAGCTAATCCCAATTGAATTGGAGTATTAAGCTTTAATTACACAACTCGGTAATGTCATCAACATATGCATTATTTTTAATAAAATCTTTACTCGAAAACATCATATGCCTATGATCGGATAAATTCAGCCTTGGAACAAAGTAATGACAAGCAATAATACAAACTCTGTAACAACCCTTACTATCACTCGCCCAGATGACTGGCATGTACATTTACGTGATGGCGACCAGCTAAAGGATACTGTACGAGACATTAGCAGATACATGGGTCGCGCTATTATTATGCCAAACCTTGTTCCGCCGGCAACATGTACTGATACCGCTCTTTCTTATCGAGAACGTATTATGGCAGCAGGCCCACAAGGTGCCTTTGAGCCATTAATGGTACTTTACCTTACTGATAAAACGACACCAGATGAAATAGAGAAAGCAAAAGCAACGGGCAAAATAGTAGCTGCAAAGCTTTATCCTGCTGGCGCTACAACCAATTCTGATTCGGGTGTTACATCAGTCAAAAATATTTACCCGGTTTTAAAAGCAATGCAAGAAGTAGGTATGTTGCTGTTAGTACACGGAGAAGTTACTGATTCATCAATTGATATTTTTGACCGTGAAAAAGTATTTTTAGAGACGATTTTAGGGGATGTGGTAAGTGACTTTCCTGAACTTAAAATTGTACTAGAGCATATTACAACTAAAGATGCAGTAGAGTTTGTAGTTAATGCACCTAGCAATGTAGCAGCAACAATTACAGCTCATCATTTACTTTATAATCGTAATCATATGTTAGCGGGTGGAATTCGCCCACATTATTACTGTTTGCCAATCCTCAAACGTAACATTCACCAGCAAGCATTAATGGCCGCAGCTATAAGTGGAAATAAAAAGTTTTTCTTAGGAACTGATTCTGCACCACATTATAAAGATAAAAAAGAAGCTGCTTGTGGTTGTGCTGGTGCATATACGGCCCATGCCGCTATTGAGTTATACGCTGAAGCATTCGAAGACGCAGGAGCTTTGGACATGCTTGAAGGATTTGCAAGCCACTTTGGTCCTGACTTTTATGAGTTGCCGCGTAATGCCGATACAATAACATTACAAAGAAAACCATGGGACGTACCTGCAAGTTATACCCTAGGCGACTCTGAAGTTGTGCCTATAAAAGCAGAAGATACTATTGATTGGTCTGTTAAATAGTTAATATTTTATATTTAAACCAAAAGCCGCTTAATTTTTAAAGCGGCTTTTTTGTTTGTATTTTTGATGTTATTGAAGCGTTGTTTGACAGTATTGCTGTTGTAGAGGGCTTTTATACGCGTTTATAGCAATATATATTACAATAATACTTTATAGTTTTTGCTTGGAAATTAGTCAGTTAAAGGCGATTTAAAACAAATTTATATTTTTAATAAATAATTCCCAATTAATAGAGCGAAAAAAAATATAATGTGTTAATCTTACCTTGCTTTGAGTTTTTATGTATTGAATTTACGGATATTGTGCTGCGTTTAAGGTTACCGGTTAGGTTATTACTTGTTCCTGTACTGTACCTCCATATTTTTGAGCATTGACTCAGGGAGGATATTGCCATAATAATATGGCTGAATTTTAATTATTGACTTACAGGAAAATTTAGTATGTCGGTTACTGGTAAAGTAAAGTTTTTCAACGAAGCTAAAGGCTTTGGTTTCATTGAACAAGAAAATGGTCCTGACGTGTTTGTACATTTCAGCGCAATCACTGGTTCTGGTTTTCGCACTCTTAGCGAAGGTCAAGCAGTGACATTCAGCATCAAACAAGGTCAAAAAGGCCCTGAAGCTGAGAACGTAGAAGCAGCATAATTTATTATGTGAACTCTAGTTCATCTTGGTGAAGCAGGTCTCTGTTTCACCATAATTCCTCTCTATGTACATAATTAATAAAATCCTTCTTTTTAAATCCTTGAACACAAATTTCATATATTCTTAAATCTTCTATTTTAATACAAACCCAAAATTCAATTATCTGAATAACTTATACAATCGAACCACTTTCTATCGCATTTAAAACATCCCTTACAATTTATCCAACTGATCCGATACTTATATACATAAAAATGATGCCAAATAACAATCTGTGTAAATTTTAGTGTAAGTCTTGCTAGTGCAATCAGGTTGAAGTTTTGTACTTTAACTATAAATGGGCAAGGGAACCTCTATAGGCCTCTGATAGCTTATTATGGAAGCGTTAGGCATCATTTATAGTCCATTATTATTAAAGTTGAGCAACTTTTTGTGATTAACTTTGTTACTAAATAAATTTAACTGTTAAATAGTATTAATGAGCACTCTAAAGCGGTAAATGTAACTCGTCTAATTATCGAAAGCTATTTGGCTATTTCAGGCCTTGCTAAAAGAAACTTATTATTACTATTTATGGGAAACGCGTTTTATAAATGGCTTTAGGTATTGCGTGCATAAAGCAAGGTGGGCGGTATTAGAGATTATCCAGTGTTGTTTTTTTGTGCGACAAATGGTTTGTTTTTTCAGATGAAGTGTTATTGGGGAGATAAAATGTGCTGAAATCGTTTAAAAAATAACTTTTGTTATATCTATCTATATTTTTTTTTGTTTTTTTTCAGTGCGAATTCAGCTTTGGCTAAATGTTGCAATAATGTTGTTTTATGTCAGTACAATGCGAATAAATACACCCCTCAAAAGGCTTTAATCGAAATATTAAGCAAAAGCTTGGTTGCAATAATGTTAACAGTTGTGTGCTAGTACTTTTGTTTAAGCATTAACTTAGCTATTTATTTGCAGAGATTAGTAAACATCAAGTTGACAGCGCTAATTGCATTTAGCATTATTGGAAGGTTGATATCTATTAAAAGATATCAGGGTTGTTCTCTTCGGAGGATAATTAAATTATAAAAGTAACATTACTTAATTGGTTGGGAACTATGTCTGTTAAAATCAGAAAGAGTCTTGTAGCAACTGCGTTGGTTGGCGCATTTGCATTTGCAAGCAGCAATGTGATTGCAGATCCTTTGAATGACGTGCAAAAAGCAGGTCAACAAATTCAAAAGGCTGCGGTTAAGTCTCAAACTAAAATTGACAATGTATATGGTCAAACTCAGGAGCTAATCGCTGAGTACCGTAGCGTTGTTGATGAGACTGAACTTATGAAAGTGTATAACGATCACGTGTCGCGCTTGGTTGATAGCCAAAACGCGTCTATTGAATCGTTTGATCGTCAAATCGCTACGATTGATAACACGAAACAAAACGTTGTGCCTTTGATGTATCGCATGATCGATACGCTTGAGCAATTCATCAAAGCGGACGTTCCATTTAATCTAGAGACGCGTTTAGGACGTGTTGAAAGACTACGTGAAATCATGGTTTCTGCGTCTGTAACGACGTCTGAAAAATTCCGTCAAGTACTTGAAGCTTACACTATTGAAACAGCATACAGCTCACTTGTATCTGCTTCACAAGGTACACTAGAAGTTGATGGCAAAAGTATTAACGTTGATATCGGTCAGTTAGGTCGTATTACTTACGTTGCTCAGTCTTTTGACTTGAAACATGCTTGGGTGTGGGATAACAACACTAAACAGTGGAAAGAATTAGGTGAAGAATACCTAAAACCTGTTAAAGAAGTTATTCGTATGGCGCGTAAGCAAGCGACATTAGAACTTGTTAAACTACCTATCTTTGGCGCGGAGTAATCAATAATGAAGAAACTATTTAAAGGTTTTGCTGTTGCCGCAGTACTAACTGTTTCTGCAGGTACCGCGTTAAATGCACATGCAAATACTGGAGCTCTAGATAAAATACTTGAGCAAGTAAAGCAAGAGCGTATCTCTGAAGGTAAAATCGATAAGAAACGTGAACAAGAGTTCTTATCAGATCGTGCTGACAAGCAATCTTTACTTAATAAAGCTAAAAGCCAACTTGCTTCTGAGAAGTCTCGTGGTGAAAGCTTAACTAAGCAATATGCACAAAATGAAAACACGTTAGCTGAAAAAGAAGCCGCCCTTCAAAGTGCTCAAGGTACTTTGGGTGAGATGTTTGGTGTTGTACGTCGTGCAGCTCAAGACGCTATCGGTTCTATCGAAGCATCACTAGTTAGTGCTGAGAAACCTGGCCGTGCAGAAATCTTACGTTCATTAGCTGCTGCTAAAGAACTTCCTACAGTTCGCGAACTTGAAGAACTTTGGATTTCACTTCAAACAGAAATGACTGAATCAGCTAAAGTTTCAACTTTTGAAACTGAAGTTGCTGGTCTTGACGGTAACCCGTCAATGAAGAAAGTAACGCGTATCGGTAACTTTAACTTAGTTACAGACGATGGTTACTTAATTTATTCACCAGAAACTAAGTCTATTCAGCCTCTAGGTAAACAGCCTGATAGCTATATTTTAGACGGTATCACTGATCTTGAAAATACATCACCAGATAACTACGCTGGTGTTTATATCGATCCGACTCGTGGTGCTATCTTACGTATCAACACTCAAAAAGCGACTCTTATGGAATACTTCCATCAAGGTGGCGTAGTTGGTTATATCATTACAGCTTTACTAGCTTTAGGTATGCTAATTACTCTAATTCGCTTTGTTGACCTTACACTTACTACTAGTAAGATTAAGAGCCAGCTTAAAAATGTTGCTACACCGAATACAAATAACCCACTGGGTCGTATTCTTAAAGTGTACCATGACAACAAGAACCAAGATGTTGAAAACCTTGAGCTTAAACTTGATGAAGCGATTCTACGTGAAACGCCGCGCATCGAAGCTGGTATCAACATAATTAAGATTCTTGCTGCAATCGCACCATTACTAGGTCTACTAGGTACAGTAATCGGTATGATCTTAACGTTCCAAACAATCACATTGTTCGGTACGGGTGATCCGAAGATCATGGCAGGTAACATCTCTCTAGCACTTGTAACTACAGCGCTAGGTCTAATTGCTGCATTACCACTAATTCTACTTCATGCTCTTGTAGCTGGTCGTAGTAAGTCGGTATTACACATCCTTGATGAGCAAAGCGCGGGTATCGTTGCTACTCACGCGGAGAAGGAGAAAGCCTAATGCTAGTCCTGATGGAGATATGGGAATCTATCAGGGATTTTGTTGGCACAGGCGGCCAGGTTTTATACGTGGTCGCGATAGCACTCTTTCTGATGTGGGTTTTAATGATTGAGCGCTATTGGTTTCTACTTGCAGAGTTTCCTCGCACAGCGAAAGAAATTGTAGCAAAGTGGGATGCCCGCCAAGACACTACGTCTTGGTACGCACACAGAATCCGTGAAGCATGGATTTCTGAAGCGTCTGAAAAATTAGATCAGCGTATGTTGTTGATTAAGACATTAGTAGCTGTTTGTCCTTTAATAGGCTTACTTGGTACTGTTACTGGTATGATCTCGGTTTTTGAAACCATGGCCAACCAGGGTACGGGTAATGCACGCTTAATGGCATCAGGTATTTCAATGGCAACAATCCCAACAATGGCTGGAATGGTTGCGGCACTATCTGGAGTATTTTTTAGCTCACGTCTTGAGACAAAAGCTAAAATGGTGAAAGCCAAACTTATTGATAGTATGCCTCATCACTAGAGAGAGAATTAAATATGGCACGTAAACAACGTTTTCGTGAAGAAGAAGAAGCAGCGGTTGATATGACGCCAATGCTTGACATCGTATTTATCATGCTTATTTTCTTTATCGTAACTACATCGTTCGTTAAAGAGGCTGGTATCGAGGTCAATAAACCAAAAGCTGCCCAAGCTACTAAGCAAAAAAATGCTAACATTTTTATTGCTATTCGTAGTAACGGCGAAATCTGGGTTGATAAACAACAAATTGATGTTGAACGTATTTCAGCAAAAATCGAAAGTTTATTAGCAGAACAACCTACTGAAGTTGTGATTATACAAGCTGATAAAGAAGCTAAACACGGCACAGTGGTTAAAGTTATGGACCAGATTAAAGCGACGGGTGACAACCTTAGAATTTCAATAGCTGGAGATCAGTAATGATTCGTTTTCTGTTTTCACTGATTGCAGGTGGGGCAGTTACTTTCGGCTTGTTCTACTTCATGGCCTTCCTCATCTCTGGTGGGGCTGACCGTAATACGGAACAAAAAGAGCAGATCATAGTCGAAATAATGACGAATCCGCCTGAATCTAAGGTGCAGGAGAGGAAGCGTGTACCGCCTCCTCCTCCACCACCGCCAAAGCAGCCGCCTAAACCGCAGCCGCCACAGCCGGAAAATAATAACCCTAATCCTGGTGCTATGTCATTTAATATGGGTAGTATCGATATAGGTAGTTCAGCTGGTGGATTAAGTGGTCCTGGTGCATTTGGACGAGATGGTGATGCGACACCTATCGTTCGTATAGAACCAAAATATCCAACGCAAGCAGCACGTGATGGCAAAGAAGGTTGGGTACAACTTTCATTCACAATTGATGAGTTAGGTGGAGTAACTGACGTTGAAGTAATTGACGCAGATCCAAAACGTATCTTTGACCGTGAAGCTAAACGCGCATTGCGTAAATGGAAGTACCGTCCTAAGATCATTGACGGAAAACCACAGAAACAACCAGGTTTACAAGTTCAATTAGACTTTAAACTTAACCAAGGCAACTAAGGAGGCGAGTAATGAGAAATTTTTCTAAAGTAACTGCTCTTGCGATTCTTATGTCTGTGACTGGTGCTACTTTAAGTGCATCTGTTTTAGCAGCGCCAGATTACGCAAAAATTGAAGAGCGTAAAAAAGCAAAAACTAAAATCATGGGCGAGCGTACTGGTAAAAAGGTAATTAAAGCATTTGACTTGTACAACGAAGAAAAAGTTGATGAAGCAATTGTTTTGCTTAGAGAGATTGATGCTTCGAATGACTTTGATAAAGCGACTGTAAATCGTTACTTAGGTAGCATGTACGCGCAGAAAGAAAAGTATGACGAAGCAATTAAATATTCTAAACAAGCAGTTGCCCCTGATGTTTTAAACTTTGCTGATCAAGAACAAACTCTAAAACTGTTAGGCGATTTATACGCCGGTACTGAAAAGTATCAAGAAGCCAAAAAAGCTTATGTAGCTTGGATGGACTTCACTGGCCAAGAAGACCCTACGGTTTATACGCGTATTGCCCAAGCTAATTTCCAGCTAGAGCAGTTTCGTGATGTTTTTGAACCAGCAGATAAGGCAATTAAACTTCAAAAAGAGCCAAATAAAGGCCCTTTCCAACTAAAACTAGCTGCATACTTTGAACTTAAAGATTATGCAAGTATGGTTAAAGTTGGCGAAGAAATTGTTCGTGTATGGCCTGATGATAAAAAAGCTTGGATTGGTTTAGGTAAATATTACCTACAAACTGAGGATTATTCTAAAGGTTTAGCAACGATGGAAGTTGCATACAATAATGGTTACTTTGAAAATGAAGTTGATTATAAAGTCTTATCTAACTTTTACTCTCTAAACGAGATCCCTTTTAGAGCAGCTGTAACGCTAGAAAAGGCCGTTAAGAGTGAAAAAGTAAAACGTACAAAGCAGAATATTAGCGCGATTGCTAGTAACTATCATCGCTCTAAAGATCTAGAAAAAGCTGCTAAGTACTATGAAGAAGCTGCTAAATTTGATGACGACGCTGAACTTTACCGTAAAGCTGGTTCATTACTTTTACAATCTGAGAAATTCAGTGCTGCTGTTGTTCGTTTGAACAAAGCATTAGAGCTTGGCTCTGACAAAAAAGGTACTATTTATTCAGATTTAGCTGAAGCGTATTACTATCAAGGTAAGTATAAGCAAGCATATGCTGCAATTACTAAAGCTATGGATGACCCTCGCACACGTAAGTTTGCAAAAGGTTGGTCTACATATATTAAAGATAAAGCCGCTCGCAACGGTGTTAAAATTTAATTTTAATTAGCTAAAGCAACTTATAAAAAGCCCCTCTGGGGCTTTTTTTATTGGAACTACTATGTATAAAAAGCTCTCTTTTTCATTACTACTGTGCTTATTTTTAGCTGCATGTTCAAAGCAGCCTCAACCTTATGAGTCATTTGAAGACGCACAAGTTGCTTTAAAAACTTTAAACATGGCACTTGTACAACCAGACGCTAAAAAAATCGATAGGATTACTAAAGAGCAATTGGTCTTTTCTGATGCGTATTTAGTTAAACGTCATACTATTTATCAGAACCTAATGGGTATGGAGCTTAATCTCAATCAAATTGCACAAGTAAACTACTTGGTTATTGCAGAGCGCTTTCCTGAGCGCTATTTTAATTGGCCGGCTCAAGTAGACGTATTAAAAAACATGCTTGCTTTTGAGGGTTCAAAAAGTACGCCGGATAATATTATTACTTGGCTTAAGTTAACCCAAGATACGCTAGACAGTGCTAAACAAAGCAATTTAAAGCTGAATAAAATTGAGCTCACACTACTACAAAGCTATGTATTGAGTGCGATAGGTAGTAATGACGTTCAACCAGCGCTTAAGAGTCATATAAGAGCTTTTAGCGATTATTTAGCTAGTTACAAGCCTAGAGGTAGTGTTGGTCTGAGAGGCCTGCCAAATGGGTCACAGTGGTATCAGAGCAAACTAAATTACTTTAGTGGCGAAGTACATTCACCGCTAGAGTGGGTTACTATTTTAAATGAAAATATAAAAGTATTAGATCGTGTTGCATTCGACAGTAAATTGTCTATTTCTCATAAAAAATCGTTTTTAGTGCAGTATCTATCGAATGAAAAATTAATTGAAGGGCTTAATTGGCAGGCTGATTATCAAGACTTACCTGCAATGGCGAGCAATATGAACATGTCTGATAAAGATAAAACATTGATGCTTGCAATGATGGAATCAGATATTGGCATTCATTACCATGCGTGGACTTTGCCACAGGCAAAGGTGAATCTTATGAAACGCTTAGAAATCACCCAAGAAGATGCTCAATATTTAGTTGAAGATATAATACTCTACCCAGGGCAATCATTTAGCTTTATACAACAAATTATATAATGATTTGAAAGTGCGCTTATTGTGCGCACTTTGTACACCGTTGGGTTGCGGGATCTAGTTCAAGTGATTTGGCTGGTATTTTTTCTTCACAGTCGCAGCAGTAGCCATATTGCCCAATTTCTATTTGGCTGACCGCTGCTTCTAATTTAGTCATGCGACTGATCAAAAACGCATACTCAGGACCTAGCTTCTCTGCTGCACAGTCTAACCATTCATTGTTTGCTGTATTATCTAAAATTTGTATTAAATGCTGATGTGTAGGGTAGGCTGATTTAGAAAGCATAGTTAATATATTTAATTTAATTTGTGCTATTTCATCGTTTAGTCTTTTTTGATGATGCATTATCAGTACAACCTTATTAAATTGGCTTCACGTTATACTGATATTATCTAGAGGCTTTAGGTTAGCCGTTATGATTTGAATCAAGTTGCGGTGCTTTGGCGTATTTATTTAATACGCTTGCCACATCTTCTTTACTTTTTAAACGCCTGATTTCATCAAATAAATCGATCGCTTGCGGGTATTGGCGTTTAAGGTAACCTAGCCATTGCTTTGTACGAGAAGCAAAATACTTTTCATCTTTTGCAGGGTCTTGATGAATAGCAGAGTGGATTAAGTGATAAATAATATGCTCCCATTGAAGGCTATCATATTGTTCATTATTTACATGAGCTTTAATTTTTTTTGCTAAATCAGGGTGCGAAAGGGCGCCACGACCAAGCATCAAATCAGTACATCCACTTCGTTTTTGGCAAAGCATTGCGTCCTCAACTTGCCAAATTTCACCATTGGCAACAACGGCAATATTTTTATCTTTTATTATTGGTGGAATTTTTTCCCAATAAGCTGGCGGGTTATAACCATCACGTTTGGTTCTGGCGTGTATAGCTACACTATTTGCGCCTGCGCTTACCACAGCATCAACAATTTCTTGGCTGTTACTGTCGTCATCAAAGCCTAAGCGAATTTTTGCACTTACTTCATGTTTATCATCTACAGCATCTCGGACTGCTTTAATAATCGTATACATGTGGTCAGGATCTTTAAGCAGTACAGCACCCCCTCGACTACGATTAACGGTTTTTGCTGGGCAACCAAAGTTAAGGTCGACCCCATGAGATCCTAAAGCAATTGCTCTTACTGCATTTTCGGCTAACGGATTTGCTTCTTGGCCGAGTAATTGAACACGCACAGGAGTACCTGCTCGCGTAAATCCATTATTATGTAGTTCAGGGCAAAATCGATGAAAAACTTTATCAGGTAAGCATGTTTCAACCACTCTTACAAACTCGGTAACGCACAAATCGAACCCACCAATGTCTGTGAGTAATTGGCGCATTTTAAAATCAACGACACCTTCCATAGGTGCTAAAACAAGTTTCATAAAGTGATTAATTTTGATAAAAAACTGGACGCATAGTTTACCTGTAAATCACACATTGATAAATCTGTAATTACCAACCATATTTAATGTAGAAACCGCAAAAGTAAATATTATGAAAATAAATGAAAGTTTTTATTCTTGTACAGGTCTACTTAAGCATACAAGCAATTTAAAATACATTTTTATTGCTGAGATTTACAATACTTGATTAAAGAGAGTCACAAAATGAATACAGTTAAAAAAAATACAATCGCGTTAACTTTAGGTGCAGTAGTTGTTGGCTCTGCAAGCTTTGTATCTGCAGATGTACAAGCCAACCCATTTGAGTTTCAACAATTAGTGACAGGTTACCAACTAGACGCTAAAGAAGGTAAGTGTGGTGAAGGTAAATGTGGCGGCGATGCAAAAGATGCAAAAGCTAAAACAGAAGGTAAGTGCGGCGAAGGTAAATGTGGCGGCGATGCTAAAGATGCAAAAGCTAAAACAGAAGGTAAGTGCGGCGAAGGTAAATGTGGCGGCGATGCAAAAGATGCAAAAGCTAAAACAGAAGGCAAGTGTGGCGAAGGTAAATGTGGCGGCGACGCAAAAGATGCAAAAGCTAAAACAGAAGGCAAGTGTGGTGAAGGTAAATGTGGCGGCGATGCAAAAGATGCAAAAGCTAAAACAGAAGGCAAATGTGGTGAAGGTAAATGCGGCGGCGATGCTAAAAAAACTAAAAAAGAAGGTAAGTGCGGCGAAGGTAAATGTGGCGGTCGTTAATATCTTATTCTAAATAAGTTATGCTAAAAGGGCCTTAAGGCCCTTTTTTGATAAGTTAGAGGTAGTTATGACACAAATCCAGAGTACAGATTTCGGGATGGTGGGCCTTGGCCTACGACGAGAAATGCTTGATGAACTGCTTGAACACGTACCTAATCAAGTAGATTTTTTGGAAGTTGCGCCAGAGAACTGGTTAAAATTAGGTGGACGCTTTAA
This sequence comes from Pseudoalteromonas sp. GW168-MNA-CIBAN-0100, assembly GCF_040309225.1. Lineage (NCBI taxonomy): Bacteria > Pseudomonadati > Pseudomonadota > Gammaproteobacteria > Alteromonadales > Pseudoalteromonadaceae > Pseudoalteromonas > Pseudoalteromonas sp. GW168-MNA-CIBAN-0100. The sequence continues at coordinate 24,189 of NZ_JBEOOL010000015.1, forward strand.
AAAGCAATTTAGAACATTAACAGATGCAAATAATTTTGTGTGTCATGGATTATCACTGTCTATCGGTTCACCCGAACCACTGGATGTTGAATTTGTTAAATCTTTAAAAGTTTTTTTTGAAGAGCACAATATAAAAATTTTCAGTGAGCACTTAAGTTACTGTTCCGGTACAGGCCATATGTATGACTTAATGCCTATTCCGTTTACACAAGATGCAATAGCACATGTTGTCCCTCGTATTAAACAAGTACAAGACATACTTGAGCAGCAAATTGCGATAGAAAATGTTTCCTATTATGGCGCTCCTGGACAGCAATTATCAGAGCTGGAATTTACAAATACCATTTTAGAGCAAGCAGACTGCAAGCTTTTACTGGATGTGAATAACATTTATGTGAATTCGATTAATCATGGCTATAACGCACAAGAATTTTTAACAGGGTTACCCTCTAATCGTATCGCCTATGGGCACGTTGCAGGCCATTATAATGAGGCTGATGACTTAATAGTTGATACACATGGTGCTGATGTCATTGATCCTGTGTGGGAGCTACTGGATAAAGCATATGAAGTGCATGGCGTATTTCCAACCTTGCTTGAGCGCGATTTTAATATCCCTACCATGAATATTTTAACCAAAGAGTTAGATATAATTCATGAGCTACAAGCTAAACACATTACTTCAATGGTTTCAAAACAACGAGCTTAATATAAGCCTTTATAAATATTAAAAGAGTGCCTGGTTATGAGCTTTATTGAAATACAAAACGAATTTATGGCGCATATTCGCGAGCCTAAAAAAAATAAAAAGCCCAGCGGTATCGAAGACAGACGTATGTCCATTTATCGCGACCTATTTTTTAATAACATTGAAGGTTTTATATCATCAGGCTTTCCGGTATTAAAAACCTTATATACAGACAAGCAATGGCTGGTTCTTGTACGCCAGTTTTTTAGCGAATATGATTGTCATTCGCCGTACTTTTTAGATATAGCAGGGGAGTTTATTAATTATTTATCAAGTGATTATAAAATAAAAAGATACGATCCCGTGTTTATGCTAGAACTTGCACATTATGAATGGGTAGAGCTAGATGTATCGATTGCACACGAAGATGAGCAAGAGCAAAAATTACAAACAACAGCGCTTACTAGTTCTGCTTTGTATTTATCGAAAACGGCAAGAAATTTAAGTTATCAATTTCCGGTTCAAAATATTAGCAATCGCTTTAAACCAAAAGAGCCATCACCTCAGCCTAATTATTTTGTTGTATATAGAGATGAAGATGATGACGTTCAATTTCTGGCTACGAATGCGATGACTGCTTTGTTACTATCAATTATTGAGGCAAGTGATGGAGCGACATTTGACGACGTTTGCCAACAGGTATTCGCTCATGCACCACAGTTTAATGCAGATCAAATTGCTCAAGGCGCATTAGTTACCCTCAATGCAATGGTTGAACGCGGTGTAATTGTGACAAAAAATCAAGATTAAGGTCTTTATTGATGATTTTACATCGTCTATTATGGCAGCCTTATTTGTCGTGCTTAATAAAAGGTTGTACCAATGTCAGATGATAAAGACTTTAAAGATCCGTTCAACGCTACTTATTTTCTTGCTTTCTTAGCTGTATTTGCAGGGATTGGTTGTTTAAATGCAATATTAGGCTGGATCACTAGCTTAACTTAAAATGCATAGCGTTTATTAAGGCTGTTGCTTACTTCAGCCTTGAACCACTTTATTTTAATTACCCCCCCATAGTTAATACTTCTTTTATAGTAACGCCAAACTCGCAATTAAAGGTTAGTTAAGGTTATAATCACCTGCTTTGTAATATAAACAATTGAGCAGTTAAAATTATGACTCAAGTAACACCAGCAATTATCAAAAACAGCATAACTACAATTGCTGATTATCCAAAGCCGGGCATCATGTTTCGCGATGTAACCACTTTAATGGCAAATCCAGAAGCCTTTAAAGCAACTATTGACGCGTTTATCGCAGAATATAAAGATCAGGGTTTTACTAAAATAATTGGCACAGAATCACGTGGCTTTATTTTTGGTGCGCCACTGTCTTACGCATTAGGCATTCCGTTTATTCCAGTTCGTAAACCAGGTAAGTTACCACGCGAAGTTATTCGTCAAGATTACTTACTTGAGTACGGTGAAGACACGCTAGAGCTGCATGTTGATGCAATTGTACCTGGCGATAAAGTATTATTAGTTGATGACTTATTAGCAACTGGCGGCACAATTGAAGCCACAGCTAAATTAGTTCATAAACTAGGTGGCGAAGCCACAGATGCTGCATTTGTTGTATCACTACCAGAACTTGGTGGCGAGCAGCGCATCAAAAAAATGGGTATTAAAATCCTAAAATTGGTTGAATTCGAAGGCGAGTAATCGATGAGTTATCAGGTTCTAGCGAGAAAATGGCGTCCTCAAACCTTTCATGAATTGGTTGGGCAGTCTCATGTTAAGCAAGCGCTTGTAAATGCGCTTACACAAAATAGACTGCATCACGCTTATTTATTCACTGGAACCCGCGGTGTAGGTAAAACGACTATTGCGCGTATTTTTGCTAAAAGCTTAAATTGCGATGAAGGTATATCTGCAAATCCGTGTGGCCAATGTAGCAGCTGTTTAGATATAGAAGCAGGGCGCTACATTGACTTACTCGAAATAGATGCGGCTTCTCGAACAAAAGTAGAAGACACCCGCGAAATACTCGATAACGTTCAATATGCGCCAACACGTGGACGTTATAAAGTATACCTAATCGATGAAGTTCACATGCTTTCTAAGCACAGCTTTAATGCGCTTTTGAAAACGCTTGAAGAGCCACCAGAGCATGTGAAATTTTTATTGGCGACGACCGATCCTCAAAAACTACCAGTTACTATTTTATCTCGCTGTTTACAATTCAACCTAAATGCCTTGTCGCAAAGTGAGATTAAAACACAGCTTGAACACGTACTTACTCAAGAGCAGCTTAGCTTTGATACCGATGCACTTAGCATTATTTCAAAAGCCGCTGATGGCAGTATGCGTGATGCACTTAGCTTAACCGACCAAGCTATCGCACAAACAAATGGTGATATTAATAACCAAGCAGTACAAACTATGCTTGGTTTAATGGATACTCATTATAGCCAAAGCTTGCTTGCAGCATTACTTGCACAAGATGGCGCTGCGCTAATGGATGAGATTGCGCAGGTGGCAAGTCGTAATCCTAATTATGTGGCATTGCTTGATGATTTAATTGCACTTACGCATTTGACTCAACTAACCCAGTTAGTGCCAGAAGCGGCAGGGCTAGATGAAAAAAATGTAGATTATATTGCTCATGTTGCACAACATACGAGCCCACAACAAATTCAAATTTATTATCAGTTACTGTTAAATGGTAAAAAAGATTTACAATGGGCACCAGAGCCTCGCTTAGGTTTTGAAATGATAATGCTAAGATTATTAGCATTTAAGCCTACAGACGCTCAACAAACTGTACACACAGTAAACGAAGAGCCGGCCCCAAATAAACAAGGCCGTGCAAATGCACTGCGAGATATATTAAATAAAAATAAAACATCGCAAAACACTGTAGCTAGCCAAAGTAGTGTCCCTGTAAATAATACTAAGCCAGTTAGCAATACAGAGCAGCCTAAATCCCTTGAGATAGAGCCTTTACCAAATGTTGCCGCTCAGACATCGAATAATGATGTCGTACAAAGTAATAATGAGCCTGCCCAAGTTGCAGTAGAGCAACCGGTTCAACAAAGTGAAAACGCTTTAAAGCAACAGGCTTCAGCTAATGATCAACCACAAACCAATGTTGTTTCGGATGCTCAAGCCCAGCGCCAAAGTGAAGATGAAGCTTACATGCAACATAGTGATGCTGAGCAAACGTTAGCTTCGCAGTTTGATGATATAATGAGTAGCGCTGTAGATCAGGGTTTTAAACCTGCACCTACTGCAAACTCAGAGTCTTCACCAGAGCCCTTAACAAATCACAATGCAAGTACGCCAATAGCTGAACAAGAAGCGCAGGCGCAATCTGCCATTGCTCGTATTTTACGCGACAGAAACATATCGGGTGCGGGTAGGTTATCAGGCAAGAGTACAAGTACATCTGCAAATAATGTAGCAGTGCAGCCAAGCCAAGCGCCTGCTAAAAAGCCAGAACAGCATCCAAGAATGCCTAAAGCCCAAAGTGTTCATCAAGGTAGTGCAGATACAAGTTCAAGTGAGCTTAATAGCCCTTCAAGTACTGCGTCTGGCGATATCCCTCCTTGGGCAACTGATAGCGAAGGTGAGAGTGAAAAAAAGCATGAGCTCCCAGTAACAGGGAGCCAAACCCAGGCACATAATCACTCCAACATAAAGCCAGCTAGTAAGATTGATTTTAAAGCAAAGCACCAAACAATTACTGAAAATCTTGCGCCAGAATTACTTGAGCAAATAAACCCTCAAAAAGCGCCTGAAATAGTGCCAGAGGAAGTAAGTATTCCTGCCCCTGATGATTTTCAAAGTCCAATTAGTGAAATTAGATTTGCACATCAACAAGATGAATGGGCTTATTTAATTAAACGTATGGGACTGGGTGGTCGTATGCGCCAATTTGCATTGCATTCAATATTTACCAAGCAAGGCAACAGTTTACATATAGACGTTGATGAATCACAAAAGCATTTAGATACACCGATGCTTCGCCAAAGATTAGATGCCGCATTGTCGAGTATTTATGAGCATAACGTGTCGTTAAGTATTAATTTTGCTAAGGGAGTTATTGACTCTCCTTATCTTATTCAGCAAAAAATTGATGCAGGTCGTCATCAACAAGCAATCGATGTGATCACATCTGATGAAAACATAGTACAATTTCAGCAAGTATTTAGCGCCGAAATCGACGAAAACAGTATTCAGGCATTGTAATTACTTACAATCGCCCTTATGTTCATGTTAATTAATGTATTAAAAGAAAGAGAGAAAGTTATGTTTAAAGGTGGAATGGGCAACATGATGAAGCAAGCGCAGCAAATGCAAGATCGCATGCAAAAAGCCCAAGACGAAATCGCAACATTAGAAGTTGTTGGCGAAGCCGGTGCCGGTTTAGTTAAAGTAACCATGCTTGGTAACCACAATGTACGTCGTGTTCAGCTTGATGAAAGCCTTATGGAAGACGACAAAGACATGATTGAAGACTTACTTGCAGCAGCATGTAACGATGCTGTACGCCGTGTTGCTGAAGAAACACAAGAGCGCATGGGTAAAGTAACTGGCGGTATGCAATTACCACCAGGTATGAAAATGCCGTTTTAAGTAAATAATGCAACTTTCAGATAGTTTAAATCAGCTTATAGAAGCACTGCGCTGTCAACCGGGCATTGGTCCAAAATCAGCGCAACGTATTGCTTTTCACTTGCTTGAGCGCGACCGAAAGGGAGGCACTCAGCTGGGCAATGCATTGACTAAAGCAATGACAGCCATAGGGCATTGTCAGTCTTGTCGTACTTTTTGCGAACAAGCTCAGTGCGATATTTGTTTAAGTACAAAACGCCAAGACAGCGGCATATTATGTGTTGTTGAATCGCCTACTGATGTGCTTGCCATTGAGCAAACAGGTCAGTATTTAGGGCTATACTTTGTTTTAATGGGTCATTTATCGCCAATTGACGGTATCGGCCCTAAAGAAATTGGCTTAGACGTTTTAGAGCAAAAACTTGCTCAAGGCGGTATTAATGAGGTTATTTTAGCGACTAACCCTACCGTTGAAGGCGATACTACAGCTCATTATATTGCTCAGCTTTGTCATAAATATAAAGTAGGTGCTTCGCGTATTGCTCACGGTATTCCTGTGGGGGGCGAGCTTGATTTAGTAGATGGTAGAACGCTTATGCATGCTTTTAGCGGCAGGCGTTTAGTTACACAAGACTAACTCTAAGTCACTATTTGAAAAGATATTATAAAAGCCTACATGATTAAATTATGTAGGCTTTTTTGTTTTTAAGGTAAGCTTAGAAGCAATCTAATACCAATCCGCAATAATACTTAATCATTTTGCGGGGCTAAACGTGTAGCTACCTGCGTTAAAAAATTCTCATTTAGAACAACTAAATAGCGAATTTTTTGCCTAGCTATCAACACGTTTTTCCGCCCTCAAAATAGATCATTTAATTAAACAAATTGGTATAATATATTTTTGGGCTATGTCTCTAATTAGTAAGGAATACAATGAAAGATAATCACCCCTACCAAGGTACATTACTGGGTAGTAAGCGTTTTTTACCGCTTTTTATTACGCAGTTTTTCTCAGCGATAAACGATAACGTGTATAAGCAATCAGTGCTTATTTTATTGATATTCCAGGCTGCAACGCTTGCTGATGGCGCACTTTATTCAAATATTGCTGCTGGGTTATTTATCCTACCTTTCTTTTTATTTTCAGGGATGGCGGGGCAGCTAGCTGAAAAAACAGAAAAATCCAAACTAATCAGAATCGTAAAGCTATGTGAAATCCCTATTATGGTTGTAGGGGCTGTCTCTATTTTAACGCAGTATGTTTGGCTGATGTTAGCCACCGTGTTTTTAATGGGCGTACAAAGTACGTTTTTTGGTCCATTAAAATACTCTATTTTACCGCAGCACGTAGCCCCTAACGAATTAACAAAAGCGAATGGCTTGGTTGAATCAGGCACGTTTGTAGCAATATTAATTGGTACAATTTTTGGCACCTATTATATTACTCAATCAGTAGGGCCTACGCTTATAAGTATTGCCGTGTTAGTACTGGCTGTTATGGGTTATGTGAGCAGTCGCTTTATACCCATTAGTGAGGCAAACGAGCCTAACTTAAAATTTACCTATAATATATTTTCATCCACGAAAAACGTATTTTCAGCACTTAATTCGCAAACAGAATCGGTTGGTAAGTCAGTGCTTGGGATTAGTTGGTTTTGGTTAATTGGCGCAATTGTTTTAACGTCCCTACCAAATTATGTAAAACACACAATGGGCGGCGATGAATTGGTGGTAACCAGTGCGCTTGTTGTGTTTTCACTAAGTATTGCTATTGGTTCGTTATTATGTGAAAAGCTTTCTCGCTCTCGAATAGAATTAGGAATTGTGCCTTTTGGCGCTATTTTAATTACCTTGTTTTTATACTTACTGAGCCAAGAGCCAGCTATTAGCTCTTATTCACCTCAAAACCTTGAATTATTAACGCTTGAGCAGTTATTAAAAACAGGCGACATGGTGTGGCATTTTGTATGGATGGCGGGCATTGGTATTGGCTCTGGTTTTTACACTGTACCGCTGTATGCGCTTATTCAACAGCGTACTGAAGAGTCGAGTCGCTCACGAGTTATAGCGGCTAACAATGTATTAAATGCACTGTTTATGGTGGGCAGTGCTGTTTTAAGTATTGTAACGCTGTCTGTTTTTCAGTGGAGTATTTCAGAGTTGCTACTGTTACTTGCTGGGCTAAACTTGCTTATATCTGTTTATATTTATACCAAAGTACCAGAGTTCTTTTTACGATTTATTATATATATTTTAGCTATTTGTATGTACAGAGTGCGTACAAAAGGTGAAAGTAATATTCCAGATGAAGGCGCTGCCGTTATAGTGTGTAATCACGTGAGCTTTGTCGATTGGATGTTTATTTTAGCAGCATCACCAAGGCCTATCCGATTTATGGTATTTGCCCCTATTTATTATTCGCCAGCCCTACATTGGTTATTTAAAATGGCCAAAGCTATTCCCATTAACAGTGAAAAAACCAATCCAGAAGCGTTTAAAAAAGCGTTTGACGAAGTGGCTGCTGCGCTTAATAAAGGCGAACTTGTTGGTATTTTCCCTGAAGGAAAACTAACCAGTGACGGCTCTATCGATATTTTTCGCCGTGGAATCGAGCGCATTATTGAGCGCTCACCTGTGCCCGTTATTCCTGTGCATTTAGGGGGCTTGTGGGGAAGTATGTTTAGCCGAAAAGCTAAGTGGCAACTACCACGATTAAAATGGTCTTTGGTGTCGGTTGCAGTAGGTACCCCGATTGCCGCTGACAAAGTAGTAGCAGACGATTTACGTGAGCAAGTATTGGCTTTAAAAGCACTTCATTCAAAAGATATTGACTAATTTAATGATTAACTTAATGGCTAACTCAACATCGCAAACACCTTCAGAACCACAAAGGATTGTTGATGACTTTGTAGCGCCTAAGTGCGACGGGTTTATTGAAATATTATATCAAGATGATGATATTTTACTGATCAATAAACCCAGTGGGTTATTAAGTTTGTCTGGTAAGAATCCGCTTAACTGGGACTCAGTACATTACCGTTTAGTACATGGTCAAAAAGGGTTAACAGCCGCATTTGCTGAGGCTAAGTTACCGCATCGGTTAGATTTGGGTACATCGGGCATTATGATTGTTGGATTAAACGCCAAAGCATCAAAGCATCTTAATAAACAGTTTCAGGCGCGTACTATCCAAAAGCGTTATGTAGCCATATTAGAGGGTAGCTTAGCTGTTGATGAGGGGGAAATTACTGCGCCAATAGCAAAAGATAAACTGCTTTTTCCGCGAGTTAAAATTTGCCAAACGACGGGTAAAGTAGCGGTGAGTGAATACAGTGTGCTTGAGCGGCTTAAACAGCCGTGCAGAACCTTAGTGCAATTTACGCCCGTTACCGGACGTACTCATCAATTACGAATACATAGCCAGTTTATAGGGCACCCAATTTTAGGCTGTGATTTATATAAAAGTGCGCAAAGTGAGTACATGGCAGGACGCTTACAATTACATGCCAGCGATTTATATTTTGAACATCCAACAACAGGTGAAAAGATTCATATTAATTGTCCGCACCCATTTTAGATAAACGAGATATTCTATTTTTTCGTTTCACCTTTTTTTGATTTTTCCCTTGAAGTTCTAACACCTCACCCCATATTAAGTGCATAACGCAGACACTTTGCAAATTGGAGATATATAAATGACTGCAGCACAAAAAGAAACATTAGGCTTTCAAACAGAAGTAAAACAATTATTAAACTTAATGATTCATTCTCTTTATTCTAATAAAGAAATATTTTTACGCGAACTTGTGTCAAACGCATCAGATGCGGCAGACAAGTTACGCTTTTTAGCGCTATCTCAAGGCGACCTTTACCAAGGTGATGCCGATTTACGTGTACGTATTAGCGCAGATAAAGAAGCAAATACAATTACCATTTCTGATAATGGTATTGGTATGACACGCGATGAAGTAATTAGCTCGCTAGGTACTATTGCAAAGTCGGGTACTGCTGAGTTTTTCAAAAACTTAACGGGTGATCAAAGTAAAGATTCACAATTAATTGGTCAATTTGGTGTTGGTTTTTACTCAGCATTTATTGTTGCTGATTTAGTAACTGTTCGTACACGTAAAGCCGGTGAAACAACCGCTTACGAGTGGGAATCTCAAGGTGAAGGCGAATACACGCTTCAAGAAATTGAAAAAGAAGGCCGTGGTACCGACATTATTTTACATCTTCGTGATGAAGAAAAAGAATTTGCTGACGATTACCGCTTACGTGGCATTGTTACAAAATACTCAGACCATATTTCAACACCTGTACAAATGTTTAAAGCAGAAGTACCAGAGTCTGAAGGCGAAGACGGCGAAAAAATTCCAGCAGTACCAGGTGAGTGGGAAAGCATTAACCGTGCAACTGCATTGTGGACGCGTGATAAGTCAGAGCTTTCTGATGAAGAATACAAAGAGTTTTACAAGCACGTAAGCCACGACTGGGAAGATCCACTTAGCTGGGCACATAATAAGGTTGAGGGTAAAACTGAATACACGAGCCTTTTATACATCCCTAAAAAAGCACCTTTCGATTTATGGAACCGTGAACGTCAAAGTGGCTTAAAACTTTACGTACAACGTGTATTTGTAATGGATGATGCTGAGCAGTTCATGCCAAGCTACCTTCGCTTTGTAAAAGGGTTACTAGATTCAAACGATTTACCTCTAAACGTATCTCGCGAGATTCTACAAGACAACAAAGTAACGCAAGCTATTCGTAAAGGGTGTACATCGCGCATTATTAAAATGCTTGAGCGTATGGCTAAAAACAAAGCTGACGATTACCAAGTATTTTGGAATGAGTTTGGCCAAGTAATGAAAGAAGGCCCAGCTGAAGATGCGGCAAATAAAGAAGCCGTATGTAAGTTATTACGCTTTTCTTCTACTCATACTGATTCAGAAACGCAAGATGTGTCGCTTGAGCAATATGTTGAACGTATGAACGAAGGCCAAGACAAAATTTACTATGTAGTAGCTGATACATTCACTTCTGCGAAAAATTCTCCTCATTTAGAGATTTTCCGCAAAAAAGGGATTGAAGTATTGTTACTAAGTGACCGTGTTGACGAGTGGATGATGAGCCACTTAACTGAATTTGCTGATAAGCAACTACAGTCAATCACACGTGGTGATCTAGATCTAGGTAAGCTGGACGACGAAGAAACTAAAAAAGCACAAGAAGAGTCTGAAAAAGAGATGGCTGGCCTTGTTGAACGTATTAAAACAGCACTAGGTGATGACGTTAAAGAAGTGCGCTTTACGCACCGCCTAACAGATTCTCCAGCATGTGTTGTAAGTGACGACAACGACATGAGCTCACAAATGCAAAAGCTAATGGAATCTGTTGGTCAAACAGCACCAGAAGCAAAACCTGTGTTTGAGCTAAACCCAGAGCATCAACTTGTTAAGCATTTGAATGACGAACAAGATGAAGATAAATTTTCACAGTGGTCACATGTTTTATTAGACCAAGCATTACTTGCAGAGCGCGGTACACTTAAAGATCCAACTGGGTTTGTTACTCGCCTAAACAAACTAATGCTTGAACTAAGCAAGTAGTCAGTTAACTATTTAGTTAATAAAAGTATAAATTATATACTTTGAATAAAAGGGAACGTATGTTCCCTTTTTTAATGCGCTGTAAATACATCAACAACTCATCAATTAGTATAAGTTGCTTGAGTATCGGCGGCGCTTGTGGAAGAATTCAGGCTTTAAAATAAATATCCATACTAGGGGACAATAATATGCGCATTATTCTTTTGGGCGCGCCGGGTGCAGGTAAAGGTACTCAAGCTCAGTTTTTAATGGACAAATACGGTATTCCACAAATTTCTACTGGCGACATGTTACGTGCAGCAATTAAAGAGGGCACGCCATTAGGCTTAGAAGCAAAAAAAGTAATGGATGCTGGTCAACTAATTTCTGACGATATTATTATTGGTTTGGTAAAAGAGCGTATTACTAAAGCTGATTGTGAGAAAGGTTTTTTACTTGATGGCTTCCCACGCACAATTCCTCAAGCTGATGCGATGAAAGAAAATGGCGTAGTGGTTGATCACGTTATTGAATTTGACGTGGCTGACGAAGTGATTGTTGAACGTATGGGCGGACGTCGCGTTCATCCTGGTTCTGGTCGTGTTTACCATATTGTATATAATCCACCAAAAGTGGAAGGTAAAGACAACGAAACTGGGGAAGACTTAATTGTTCGCGCTGATGATACTGAAGAAACAGTACGTAAACGTTTAGGTATTTACCACGAGCAAACCATGCCATTAGTTGATTACTACCAAGCAGAAGCTGCTGCTGGTAATACTCAATACCACAAACTAGATGGTACACAAGCTGTTGAAGCTGTAAGTTCACAACTTGGTGAGCTTTTAGGTTAAATATAAAAGCATATTAAAAAACCGCCAATTGGCGGTTTTTTGTTTGAAGGCTGTTTAGCATTGCTTAATCATTGCTATTTAATCGGCTTTAAAGCGTTTTAAGTTTCTCAATTACGCTGCTGTATTCTGGTTCAGTTGAAAGGCTACTAACTAATTGTTTATAAATGACGTTATGGCTTTCATCTAAAATAAATACAGTTCGCGTTAATAAGCCCATATCTTTAATAATCAATCCGTATTTTTGGCCAAAATCGCGCCAAACAGAATCTGATAACGTAGTGATTTTATCGATATTTTCAGCTTTGCAAAAACGCTTTTGAGCAAATGGTAAATCAGCACTAATTGTTAGCATTGCAACACTTGGAAATTGCGAGGCTACTTTTTCATTAAAGTGCTTAGTTTGCAGGCTGCAAATACCTGTATCAAGACTTGGCACTACACTTATCAATACAGCTTGGCCTTTGTAATCCTCAAGCGTTACAGGGATGAAGTTGTCATCAACTACTTTGAAATTTGGCGCGCTATCTCCAACAGAGATCCCTTTGCCTAATAAAGTGACTGGTTTGCCTTGTGCAGATACTTTTCCTATGTCTAGCGTGTTTTCTGGGTAATCGGCTGCAATAGCCACAGAGCAAAATGCGCTCAAAGCAAAGGTAAGTGAACGTAACATAAGGTATTTCCTTTTAAATTAACGCAATGGGCGTCAGTGTATTATACTGCGCTATAGTAACCAAGAGATTATACCGCTCTGATGAAGTTGGGATTAGTTCTGCAATATAAAAATTGTAACTGTGCTAAACTTTGATTAACATGAAGTTACAAAATATATCTTCAATAATAAAAATAAAAACCATCATAAAATGATTTTAATGCTCATTACTGGTTTAGAAACAGAGAGATAATATGTCAACATCGGTACTAATATGTGATGACTCAAAATTAGCTAGGCGTCAGCTAGCTCGTTCATTACCTGAAGATTGGGATATTAAAGTTGAATTTGCACTCGACGGCGTTGATTGCATAAAGCAAATAAAGTTAATTGAACCAGAAATACTTTTTCTCGATTTAAACATGCCTGAAATGGATGGGTATGAAGTATTAATCGCTATGAAAGAACAGGGGCTAAATATACTCACTGTTGTTGTCTCTGGTGATATACAGCCAAGTGCACATCAAAGAGTGCTTGAACTGGGTGCTATCGATTTTATTCAAAAACCATGTTCCCCCGAAAAACTAGCCAGCATAATTGAACACCATGGAATTAAAGACAAAGCCATGCGTGAACGTCTCTCTCATTCGCTAGGAGAGCAAGTCGACCCTGATGTTCGGGATATATACCAAGAGCTAACTAACGTTGCTATGGGGCAGGCTGGGGATTTACTTGCACGTCTTCTTAATGTATTTGTAGAGCTACCAATTCCTAATGTGAATATTTTGGAAGTTAATGAACTCGATATGGCGCTGCAGTCTATAGATAATAACGCAGCTACATCGGGTGTGTGCCAGGGCTTTATTGGCGGTGGTATTTCGGGCGAGGCGCTATTACTTTTAAATGATTCAAGCTTTAAAGAAATAGCTTCTTTGATGAATTATGACGGCGAGTTAAACGATAAAGTTGAACTTGAGCTGCTTATGGATATTAGTAATATTTTGATAGGCGCTATTTTAACGGGTCTTTCAAAACAGCTCGATATGTCATTTAGCCAAGGGCACCCAATAGTACTTGGCCAACACAGAGATGTGTCTGAGCTGGTTAAATCAAACAAGTCACGTTGGCAACGCACCCTTGCTATAGAGATTAGTTACGGTATTGAAAACCATGATATAAATTGCGACCTCATGCTGTTATTTACTGAAGATTCACTTAAAACTTTGAAGTATAAAGTTGCTTACCTATTAGAAGATTAAGTTATGGCTGCAGATTTAGAAATGAATGAGATCCATTGGCTTATGGATATGTTTAATACCGTTGATGTAGGCCTTGTAGTACTTGATAGAGATTATAAGGTGTGTGTATGGAATGGTTTTATGGAAAACCATTCAGGGCTTCTACCAAGCGCAGTAAAAGATAAAGACCTATTTGATTTATTTCCAGCAATAGACGAAAAATGGTTTAGAAGTAAATCAGAATCGGTTTTTGTTTTAAAAAACCGCTCTTTTACGATTTGGGAGCAGCAGCCATACATTTTTAGGTTTAAAAATTATCGACCTATTACTGGTAAAGCTGATTACATGTATCAAAATGCGACATTTATCCCTCTTACAAATACGATGGGCGAAGTTAGCCATATTTGTATTATTTTGTATGATGTAACAGATGTCGCGGTAAATAAAAAAGAGCTTGAAGAGTTAAACAAAAAATTAGAACAAGTAAGTCAAACAGATAGCTTAACGCAGCTTGCAAACCGTGGACACTGGGAAGGTACGCTACGCCAAGAGTTTTTAAGAGTTAAGCGAAGTGGTGGCTGTAGCACATTATTAATGTTTGATATTGATCACTTTAAAAAAATAAATGATGAATATGGCCATAGCTGTGGTGATGAATCGCTTCGTCATTTATCTAACTTACTACGTACGACGCTGCGCGAAACTGATGTTGCAGGGCGTTATGGCGGTGAAGAGTTTGCAGTGACATTACTTGATACAGATAAAGAAGGCGCTTTTGTGTTTGCTGAGCGTTTAAGGGTGTTGATTGAAACTAACCCTGTGAAGTATAAACACTTTGAAATAACAATGACGGTAAGTATAGGGCTGGCTGGTAGGAGTAATGATTTTAAAAATCATGAGCGCTGGATAGAGGCTGCAGATAAAGCACTGTACCAATCTAAAAATACAGGGCGAAATAAAGTAATAGCCTACGAAGATATAAAAAATGACGCTTAAGCGTCATTTTTTATATCCAGAATTTAGGGTTAAATAATAGTGTATTTTTTTACGATCTGCTGAGCAAACCCAATCAGTATGAAAATTTTATTGCCCTTCATTATTCTGTTGTGTGTCTAGAGTCATCTATTGGGCATTGACCAATCATTGAAACCTCACCAGAATTTGACTCTTGCTCTAGTTTTACTTTAAAGCCCCATAATCTGTAAAGATGCTTAAGCACTTCTTTGTGCGAGTTTGCTAAAGGAATGTTGTTATGGGGTACATAGCGTAGGGTTAGTGAACGGTCACCTCTAATATCAACGTCATATACTTGAATGTTGGGCTCATGATTACTCAAGTTGTACTGCGCTGAGAGCGCTTCTCTTACTGCTTTATAGCCATTGTCGTTATGTATTGCGCCAATTTCTAAATGGGGGTTATTAGTATGGTCAATAATAGTAAATAATTTAAAATCACGAATTAACTTAGGCGATAAAAACTGGCTAATAAAACTCTCATCTTTAAAGTTTTCCATTGCAAAATGCAGTGTATCTAGCCAATTACTGCCTGCATATTCAGGGAACCAGCGTTTATCTTCTTCAGTTGGGTGCTCACATATTCTGCGAATATCAACCATCATATTAAAGCCTAAAGCATATGGGTTGATACCTGAATAATACTTACTGTTATAAGGTGGCTGATAAACTACGTTGGTATGGCTTTGTAAAAACTCTAACATGAAAGAGTCGGTGAGTTTTCCCTCATCATATAAGTGATTAAGGATGGTGTAATGCCAAAAAGTTGCCCAACCTTCGTTCATTACTTGAGTTTGCTTTTGTGGGTAAAAGTATTGCGAAATTTTACGAACAATACGTATAACTTCACGTTGCCAAGAGTCGAGTAATGGGGCATTTTTTTCAATAAAATACAAAATATTTTCTTGGGGTTCAGAAGGAAAATGGCGTACTTTCTTTTTGGTTTCTTGCTGTTGCTCAGGAATAGTTCGCCATAATTCGTTTACTTGCGATTGAAGGTAGTCTTCACGCTCTTGTTGGCGTTTTTGCTCTTCAAATAGCGATATTTGTTGTGGACGTTTGTAGCGATCCACTCCGTAATTCATTAAGGCATGACATGAGTCGAGTAGGGCTTCGACTTGTGTAATACCGTGCTTTTCTTCACAGCGGCTTATGTAGTTTTTAGCAAATACCAAGTAATCAATAATTGAGCCAGCATCGGTCCAGGTTTTAAATAAGTAATTACCTTTAAAAAATGAGTTATGTCCGTAACATGCATGTGCCATTACAAGCGCTTGCATAGGTAGGGTGTTTTCTTCCATTAAGTACGCAATACAAGGGTCCGAATTTATCACTATTTCGTAAGCGAGACCCATTTGTCCGCGCTTATAATTTTGCTCTGTTTGGATGAATTTCTTACCGTAAGACCAATGACTGTAGCCAATAGGCATACCAACGCTTGAATAAGCATCCATCATTTGCTCTGCGGTTATCACTTCAATTTGATTAGGGTATGTGTCTAACCTGTAGTGAGCTGCAACACGGGCAATTTCACCTTGATATTCATCTAATAAATCAAAGGTCCAATCTGGGCCATCACTCATTCGTTTATCATTCATAATGCTACCTCGCTTTAGGCTATGCAGAGTTTTGCTGTTGACGACCTTTTTTAAATAGCTCCCTGAAAATTGGGTAAATATCTTCAACGCTTTGAATATGCTGTATAGCGAAATTATTATGGCTGTGTGTTATGGATTCATATTCGCGCCATAGGCTTTGATGGGCACGAGTGGTTATTTCAATATAAGCAAAATAGCGTACTGCGCTTAAGAGCTTATTACGCAAAATTTCACCACACTGCGGGGTGTCGTCCGCCCAGTTATCGCCATCAGAGGCTTGTGCGGCGTATACATTCCACTCATTTGCGTGGTAACGCTCTTTTATTATTTCGTTCATTAATTTAAGAGCGCTTGAAACAATAGTGCCGCCAGTTTCTTGGGAATAAAAAAACTCTTGCTCGTCTACTTCTTTTGCTTGTGTGTGGTGGCGAATATAAACAACGTCTATGTCTTTATAGCTGCGCGTTAAAAATAGATAGAGCAAAATATAAAAACGCTTTGCCATGTCTTTTGTTGGCTGATCCATTGAGCCTGACACATCCATAATACAAAACATCACGGCTTTGCTGGTGGGGTGAGGGCGCTTTTCGTAATTACGAAAACGTAAATCGTAGTTATCAATAAACGGGACCGATTTAATTTGTAGTTTTAATGCTGCAATTTCTTTTTGTAATAAAGCAATTGCTGCTTTATCGTTATGTGGACCAGCAAGCAGCAGAGCAAGTTGTTCTTCGAACTCTTTTAAACGGCGTTTTTTACCTGCACTCATGGCAACACGCCGTGCAAGCGAGCCTTGTAATGAGCGGACAATATCAATATTACTTGGCATGCCATCGCTACAAAAACCTGCGCGGTGGGTTTTCATTTGCACTAACTTATCAAGCTGGTTCTCTTGTAAGTTAGGAAGTTCTAAATCTTCAAACAGTAAATCAAGGTATTCATCTTTTGATATCGAAAATACAAATTCATCTTGCCCTTCGCCCGAATCGCTGGCGTCACCTTCACCGGCCCCGCCGCTTTGTCCGCCTGTAGGGCGCTCAATTTTATCACCTGTAGAAAACTGATCGTTACCAGGGTGAATTTGTTCTCTATTCCCGCCTTGCCCTTGATGAAATGTAGGTTCGCTGATATCGCGTTGTGGAATAGAAATACTCTCACCAGAGCTTGAATCTGTAACGCTGCGCTTGTTAATCGCATCTGAAACCGCTTCTTTAATTTGCTTTTTATAGCGCCTAATAAAGCGCTGGCGATTAAGCGTACTTTTGTTTTTACCGTTTAAACGCCTATCTATAAAATGCGCCATATTGACCTCCTATATACTACGACTATGAAGGTTATTGCGATTTTCTAACCCGTAAATACCACTCAGAAAGCAAGCGAACTTGTTTTTGTGTATAGCCTTTTTCGACCATACGGTTCACAAAGTCTTCGTGCTTTTGCTGATCCTCTGCAGACGTTTTAGTATTAAACGAAATAACAGGGAGCAAATCTTCGGTATTAGAGAACATTTTTTTCTCAATCACCGTGCGTAGTTTTTCGTAGCTTGTCCATAGTGGGTTTTTACCGTTGTTATGCGCACGGGCACGCAATACAAAGTTCACTATTTCATTACGGAAATCTTTAGGGTTAGAAATACCTGCTGGCTTTTCTATTTTTTCAAGTTCGGCATTAAGTGCCTCGCGGTCAAATAGTTGTCCCGTATCAGGGTCGCGATATTCTTGGTCTTGTATCCAAAAGTCTGCATAAATAACATAACGGTCAAAAATGTTTTGTCCGTATTCTGAATACGATTCTAAATAGGCGGTTTGCAGTTCTTTACCTATAAACTCTACATATTGCGGAATTAAATAGCCTTTTAAAAAGCTTAAATAACGCTCTTCTATTTCGCTTGAAAATTGTTCGCGCTCTATTTGTTGCTCAAGTACATAAAATAAGTGCACCGGATTTGCAGCAACCTCAGTGGTATCAAAGTTAAACACGCGGGATAAAATTTTAAACGCAAAGCGAGTAGAGAGCCCCGTCATGCCTTCATCAACACCTGCGTAATCACGATACTCTTGATACGATTTTGCTTTAGGGTCGGTGTCTTTTAGAGTCTCGCCATCGTATACCCGCATTTTTGAATAGATACTTGAATTTTCTGGATCTTTTAAACGTGATAGCGTCGTAAATTGCGCCAATGTTTTAAGTGTACCTGGTGCGCATGGCGCGTTGTATAGCTCGCTGTGCTCAAGTAATTTGTCGTAAATTTTAATTTCTTCGGTTACACGTAAGCAATAAGGTACTTTTACAATATAAACACGGTCTAAAAATGCTTCGTTGTTTTTATTGTTTTTAAAAGTTTGCCACTCAGATTCATTAGAGTGAGCGAGGATCATGCCATTAAAAGGCAGGGCACTAATGCCTTCTGTGCCGTTGTAGTTACCTTCTTGGGTTGCGGTAAGTAAAGGGTGCAGCACTTTAATAGGCGCTTTAAACATTTCTACAAATTCCATCAGCCCTTGGTTAGCTAAACATAAAGAGCCCGAGTAGGCGTATGCATCAGGATCGTTTTGGGCAAAGTGCTCAAGCTGGCGAATATCGACCTTACCCACTAGCGCCGAAATATCTTGGTTGTTTTCATCTCCAGGTTCGGTTTTGGCAATGCCTATTTGGTTTAAAATAGAAGGGTAGCGTTTAACCACTCTAAACTGGCTAATATCACCATTGAACTCTTTTAAGCGTTTGCCAGCCCAAGGCGACATAATGGTTTTTAAGTAGCGCGGTTTAATACCGTATTCTTGCTTAAGTACGTCGGCGTCCTCTATTGGGTCAAATAATGCAAGAGGATGGTCGTTTACCGGAGAGCCTTTAATTGAATAAATAGGCACTTGTTGCATTAAATATTTTAGTTTTTCGGCAATGGATGATTTACCCCCACCAACAGGTCCAAGTAAATAGAGCACTTGTTTGCATTCTTCAAGCCCTTGGGCGGCGTGTTTTAAATAAGAGACTATTTGCTCAATGGCGTCTTCCATACCATAAAAATCAGCAAAGGCAGGGTAGCGCGCAACTACTCTATTAGAAAATAACCGGCTTAGTCGTGCATCCGTTGCGGTATCTACCATGTTTGGTTCGCCAATTGCCATGAGTAGGCGTTCTGGTGCGCTGGCGTAGGCAGACTTATCGGTTTTACAAATCTCAAGAAATTCAGCGATACTGTATTCTTCTTCCTGTGCCGCTTCGTATCGTGCTTGGTAATGCTCAAAAATCGTCATAATAACCTCCGAAACCCGCTGTAAAAAGGTGCTTACCTTTTAAAGTCTAGTCACGAATTTGTATTTTTGTGCAATAAAATTAAAAATTTAAGTGAAAAAAGATCATGTTACTAAAAGTGTTTTATTAAATGATGAGGCGCTTAGGTGTGATAAACAAGAAACAAAAAAAGACGCCTAAGCGTCTTTTTTACATTAGCGTTTAAAGGCTAATTAAGCGAAGTTAGCGTTCGCGAATTCCCAGTTAACAAGCGACCAAAAACCTTTAAGGTAATCTGGACGAACGTTACGGTAATCAATGTAGTAAGCGTGTTCCCATAAATCCACTGTAAGGATTGGAGTAACGCCATCATCAGTTAATGGTGTAGCAGCGTTAGATGTATTAACGATGTCTAGTGAACCATCAGCAAGCTTAACTAACCACGTCCAGCTTGAACCAAAGTTATTTACTGCTTTGTCATTTAATGCATCTTTAAACGCATCAAAAGAACCCCATTTGGCGTTGATTGCATCAGCAACTGCGCCAGTAGGCTCGCCGCCGCCGTTTGGAGATAAGCTGTTCCAGTAAAAAGTATGGTTCCAGATTTGTGCTGCGTTGTTAAATACGCCGCCTTCTGATGAACATACGATCTCTTCTAGAGATTTGTTTTCAAACTCAGTACCAGGGATTAAACCATTAAGCTTAACCACGTAAGTGTTGTGGTGTTTGCCATGGTGAAACTCTAGTGTTTCTTTTGAAATATGTGGCTCAAGTGCGTCGATTGCATATGGTAGTGACGGTAGTTCAAATGCCATTTTTTTATCTCCATCTTCTTTGGTTGATAGTCCATTTGGTAATACGTAATGCCTGTTGAAACAGAGCAGTTACCTATACCAAGCGGTAATATAGTGTTACTATAATTGTTGAGTATTTTACTCAAGTTTAAGCAAACAGCAATGCTATTGCGAAAGACTATTTCAATTGCGGCTTTATTTGCCCATATTAAGTTATATATTTGTGGTCACGATGAGTTATTTTCAAGACCTAAATATATTTAGCTATCGTTACTTTGAGGTTGTAGATGGAAACCATTGATAAAATTAAACAGCAAATTTCAGAAAACCCAATAATCCTTTTCATGAAAGGGTCACCAAAATTACCTAATTGTGGTTTTTCTTCACAAGCATCGCAAGCGTTAATGTCATGTGGTGAACCATTTGCATACGTTGATATTTTACTTAACCCAGACATTCGTGCTGAGCTTCCAGCATACGCAAATTGGCCAACATTCCCACAACTTTGGGTAGATGGCGAGTTAGTTGGTGGTTGTGACATTATTATCGAAATGTTTCAACGCGGTGAATTACAGCCGTTAATTACAGAAACTGCTGCTAAATATAAAGAAGCTGACGCAGAGTAATTTTATTACTCAACCTGCTATCAGGTTATTAAGCTCTTTAAACACAAAGCCACTTTTTAAGTGGCTTTGTTGTTTTTAATTTTTGTGAATTTACGAATAAGGAAGGCTCACTTGTACGTTTAAGCCGCCCTCTATTTTGTTATGTAAACTTATATGCCCCTGGTGCGCTTCTGCTATTTCTCTGCATAAGGCTAGCCCTAAACCACTCCCCGTACTTTTTGTAGAATAAAAGGGCACTAAAGCATTTGCCATTACTTGCTCGCTCATTCCTTTGCCGCAGTCGCTCACATTTATAACACAAGCTTGGGGTACAAATTCGACCTGAATATGTATTTCATTGGAGTTGGAGCCTGACTCGTGTGAATTTTTTAATAAGTTTATGAGCAGCTGCTCGAGTTGTGTTTGATCAGCTTGTAATTCATTGTGTGAATTTTTTATTTCGTAGCTAAATTGCCAGTGATTCTTTAAATTATTGAGTGTGTTTTGCCAGTTAATCCGTGTTTTTTGTGGCTGAGGTAATTTAGCAAACTTGCCATAGCCTTGTACAAATTCAGTTAAATGACTAATTCGCTCATCAATAGTTGCAAATACACGGGCAAGGCGGGGCTCATCAACTTTATTTGCGAGCAATTGTGCGCTATGTAACATGGACGACATAGGGCCGAGTGAATTATTCAATTCGTGGCTGATAATGCGTATTACCTTTTTCCACACGGCAACTTCTTGGCGACTAAGCTCACGGGTTAATTGTTTGAATATATATAAATGATGCTTTTGGTTATTGAGTAAAAACTCCCCGGTGGCTAAATGCCAAGTTTGCGAGTCTTGATTCTCTATTTCTATATTAAAGAGGCCATCAACACCGTGCTCTATAGCTGCTATTAATTGCAGAGGCGAATTTTCGAGTAATTTACTTAGCTGCATACCTTCAAGGCGGGTTGCGCTATTAAATAAACTACGGCTAATTAAATTACTAAATACCACCGTATTATTATCATTGACCAGTAATAACGCTTGCGGCGAGCTTTGCAATACTTTATCAAGCATTAACTCGCGCTGGTAAATCCATTGTTTTTCTTGGCGAAGCTGTTTAGCGGTTTGATTATAAAGTCGGCATAGTTTTCCAAGTTCATCATTACTTTTATATGCTAGTAAGCTGGAGAGCTCACCATCTTTAAAATTAAGCAATCCAGTTTCGAGCGATTGCATGCCAAGCTTTATTGGCTTGGTGAGAGCTCTTGAAAGCAAGGTGCTAAATGCAAGCGTTAGTAATATTAAAAACAGAGTGTAGTACATATCAAAACCACTAAGTGCGGCAATAATAAAAACAGGCAGCGCGCTACAAAGTGCGCAAATTAACACAACCTTTTGGCTTAGGGTAAAGTGGCTAATAATGTTTGGCATTAATAATCAATACCCATTTTTTGTAATCGACGATAAAGAGCTTGTCGGCTTAAACCAAATTCACGGGCCACTTTGGCTATAACACCTTGATGAGCGCGCATTGCGTTTTCTATTTCCTGTTTGGTCGGTTCTGCTTTTGCTTCTTGTTGAGCAGTAACCGATGACGAAAGTGCAAAGTCATCGACTGTAAGCGCACCTGTTGGTTTTAGTACCGCTACACGTTTACAAGCATTTTCTAGCTCTCGAACGTTACCTGGCCATTTATAATGTTGAAGTGCTTGCTCTGTGTTTATAGTCAGCTCTCGGTGAGGTAAGAAGTGGCTAATGAGTGCTAAAACATCATCTTGCCTTTCGCTAAGGGCAGGCACATTGAGTTCAATTACATTAAGGCGATAATATAAGTCTTCCCTAAATCGACCTTGTTCAATTGCTTGTAGTAAGTTTTCGTTAGTAGCCGATATTACTCGCACATTTACTTTTTGTGTTTGTGTTGAGCCTAAACGTTCAAACTCGCCGGTTTGTACTACGCGTAGTAATTTTATTTGTCCTGAAAGTGGTAAATTACCAATTTCATCTAAAAATAAAGTACCGCCATCAGCTGCTTCAAATCGACCAATACGTTGTTTAGTTATCCCCGTGTATGCGCCAGCTTCAGCGCCAAAAAGTTCGGCTTCTATAAGTTCTTGTGGTAGTGCGCCTGCGTTTACCTTAATAAAAGGTTGCGATACAAGTGGGGAGTTTTTTTGAATGATATGCGCAATGCACTCTTTACCACTTCCATTAGGGCCTGTAATTAATGCAGATATATCAGATTTAGCTACTTGTAGCGCCATAGTGACCAGTCGTTCCATAGCCGTGCTTTTAAATATTAGCCCGGCAAGGTCTGCGCTTTTAAATGTACCTTCACGCTCTTGTTGATGGCGATTATGTGTCGCCACTATTTTTTTAGCACTGCCTAGCTCTATTAAGTTACTGATACAAACTAGTAGTTTTGCATCATCCCAGGGTTTTGGTAAGTAATCGGCAGCACCTGCTTTTACAAGCTCAATAGCGGTAGCAAGTTCGGTCCAGGCTGTAATAAGTATAATAGGGAGGTGTGGGTTTATTTCTCGTAGTTCATAAAACAACGTTTTACCTTCTTCGCCAGAGGTTGTGTCGCTGGTAAAGTTCATGTCTTGAATTACAAGCTCAATTCGCTGATAGCGAACTATTTGCAGAGCATCAAACGGATTTGTTGCAGTGACTACCGAAAAGTCGTGGATTTCGAGCAATAACGAAAGTGCGTCGAGTACTGCTTGGTTATCATCAACAATGAGTATTTTATGAGTCATAGGTTATTTTTATAATTTTTTAATGGCTACACTGCCTTACTAAGCAGTGTAGCATAGTGATTTACATATTATTAAATAGTGCGAGTTGCGATACTGGGCGAAATATTAGCAGCGCGTTTAGCCGGCGCTAATACCGCAAGTAAGCTCATTAAAAATACGGCAATGGCGGTAACGGCTATATAACTTGGCGGTAGTGCAGCTACAGAAAAATACTGCATTAACATTTTCCCAAGCAGTATTGCAGTTACTACACCTAAGGCTAAACCTAGGCTACAAATTAATGCATTTTCTACTAAAAAGTAGCTAACAATAGCTGACTTTCTTGCGCCAAGTGCTCTGCGTGTACCAATTTGCTTAGTACGTTTGCTAATATTAAATAAGGTTAAGCCAAAAATACCGAGAGCGGTTATAAGCACTAAAATAGTGATTAATACTATGAGCATGCGCATCATGAGGCGATCTTGAGCGGTATACTCATTTTTTAATTCATCAAGTCCTTTAATGTTATTAATAACGCGTTTGCTGTAATTTTCGAGCATAGCATTTTCTATTTCTTTCATTACAGCTGCTCGCTGACCAGGCTCTGTACGAACGGCAACTTGTGCATAACTTGCTGCTTTAATATAAGGAATAAACGCAAGATTATCGGGTTTACTGTCTTTGAGCCACGGGCCTTTCATTTTTCCGATTACGCCAATAATTTTAAGTGGTAGGTCGCCAAAATAAACTATTTTCCCTAAACCATCTCCATCAGGGTAGAGCTCATCAAGTAAGGCTTTAGTGACTATAGTGACGTTGGTGCGCTTTTGTGTAATTTCGTTTGTAACGAGCACTTCATCTTCGGTAAAGTTTCGCCCTGCAATTAAGTTAACGCCGTAGGTATTAATTGCGTGGTCATCTATAAAAAAATAAGCGGTCCTGACACTTAGGCCTTCTTGTGGAGCAGGTTTTAAATTAAAGCTCGAAGCGCTGCCACTCCCTGATAGCGGAATACTACTGCTTAATGCGGCATCGACCACGCCTGGCATTTTTCTAAGCATGCTTTCATCAAGCTCAAACTGCTGACTTAAGTTAATATCAGTACCAAAGGTCATTACATTAAACTTAAATATATCTTGTTCAGGGTAGCCCGTTTCTTGGTTTAAATAGCTAATTCTGTCTTGAATGATAAATGCAGCATTACTGACTATTGCCGTTGTGATTGCAATTTGAATTAGCAGTAATACAGCCCCCACCTTTGAGCGGCATAAGGCGTTGAATATAGGTTTTATTTCTAACATTGTTAAATTCCTTATTGGCTCTTAAGATAAATGGCAGGGTTGGTTTTGCACACTAGCCAAGCTGGGTACAAACCAGCCAAAATGCAGGTTGTAATTGCAATCAATGGGGCGCTCAATAGCATAGTTAAATCCATTGTTGCTAAGTTTTCATAGTAGTCGTAGCTTTGCCCTACGCCCATTAAGCCAAGTTGTGCTAGTACAATCCCTAGCATGCCACCTATAAAGCCAAGCATGGCGACCTCAACTAAGTGCTGTAAAAATATTTGCCTTTTACTAGCACCTAATGCGCGCCTTACACCTACTTCTGGCGCTCTGCGTAAAAACTTAGCTAAAAGTAAACCTAAAATATTGGCTAAGCAGACACCTAAGAACATAAAGCTCAGGCCCACTAAAATTTTATTGTCTTCGGTGACGACGTTGTTGTATTGCATCCATTGGTTTACATCGCGAAGTTTATACTCAAGTTCTTTACGATTAAATCGACCACGTTTTTGTTGTTCTTGCATATAGGCTAATAAGTAATTTTGATAGGCTTGTTTTTGTTCAAGCGTATTTAGCTCTGCCCAAAACTGGATCCATACTTGCTCAGATTGCAGTTTATCTGCAAAGGTTGGTGTATTTTCGTGTTTCCATCCATTGCTATTGCCCCAACTTACGAGCTCTTTTGCCTTTATTAAGCTAAAGGGCATAAATAACTCTTCTACTTGATTAAATGCACCGTTATTTAAATCATAATATTTAATATTGAGAGGCCAATGGTTAATAACACCAACTACTTGATAGCTTGCATCATCTAAGTAAATCAGTTCTCCGACGGAGTTTTGTCCTGCAAATAGTTTATCGTTTATCTCTTGGGTAATAACAACCACAGGTGCGGCTGAGTCTTCTTGCTCTTTGCTCCAAGCCCCTCCGTATAGAAATGACAAATTAAACATGCTAAAAAAGTCAGGCGTTGTCATGCGAGCATTACCTATAAAAGGTTTTATTTTGTCGGAGTCCAGATAAACTGAAAAGCCGGTACGCATCATAGCCACTTTTTTCTCTGACGTGGGTGCGTTTAATAAGTTCTCAGCATCTTGATAGGTCAGTTGCAGTGGCATGTTATCTTCTGTCCACCACGTACTACCATCGTCCATTGTTTGTAATTGCACACTGTAAAGTTGGCTGCTTTTTTCTGGGATAGGATCGGCCGACATCATGTGATAAACACTAAGGCTGGTCATTGTTATGCCTATACCTATCGCAATGGCAAGTACCATTAAAAAGCTAACCAGTGGGGTGCGCTTGAAGCTGCGCCAACTTAAATCTAAATAATGAATAAACATTAGTTAAACCCCCGATGCTGTTTTTATAGTTTGCGCGCCCTGATAAAGTGTAAAGTCGGCAAGCTGCCCATCAACTACTTGAATATTACGCGGAGCACGGCGGGCTAATTCGCTATCATGCGTTACCATTACAATAGTGGCACCGTCGCGATTGATTTGTTCAAGTAACTCCATAACTTGGCGAGCCATTAAGCTGTCAAGGTTACCTGTTGGCTCATCGGCAAGTAAAAAACGAGGTTCACCAGCAAGCGCACGGGCTATTGCAACACGTTGTTGCTGGCCACCGGAGAGTTGTTGAGGTAAGTGTTTAGCGCGAGATGCTAAACCAACTTGTTCAAGGCATTGCTCAATTCGACGTTTTCGCT
Source organism: Pseudoalteromonas sp. GW168-MNA-CIBAN-0100 (assembly GCF_040309225.1). Classification (NCBI taxonomy): domain Bacteria; kingdom Pseudomonadati; phylum Pseudomonadota; class Gammaproteobacteria; order Alteromonadales; family Pseudoalteromonadaceae; genus Pseudoalteromonas; species Pseudoalteromonas sp. GW168-MNA-CIBAN-0100. The sequence continues at coordinate 50,792 of NZ_JBEOOL010000015.1, forward strand.
CATTTGCTTTAATCCCTCTGTAGCGAAGAGGAACTTCTATGTTTTCATATAAATTTAAATCGGGGATCAAATTAAAGCCTTGGAATATAAAGCCAATTTTTTGATTACGTAAATCAGCACGTTGGTTATCGTTTAGGCTGCCAACATTAACGCCATCCAACAGGTATTCACCTTCGTTAAAAGGCTCGAGCATACCTGCAATATTTAAAAAGGTTGTTTTTCCTGAGCCGCTAGGACCAGTAACAGCAATAAATTCGCCTTCGTTTACTTGCAGATTAAAATCTCGAAGCGCATGGGTTTGTACCATTTCTGTTTGGTATACTTTACTTACATTGTTCATTTGTAACATGGTTGTTCCTAATTATTTTTAGCGTTGGTTGAGAACGTCTGTTTAATTTAATAAAATCGTGTTGGCTTGCTTAAAGTCGCTGTAGCTTGAAATAATAATTTCATCGTTTTCTTTTAGTCCGCTTAAAAGCTCAACCGCATTAATGCTGGTGGCGCCTATTATAATAGGTATACGCTTTGCGATATTGCCATCGACTTTATAAGCTATAATTCCGCCTTGCTGCATAAATGCACCACGCTTTACTTGCATTACACCTTCTCGGTTGTCGAGTAAAATACGTGCAGTTAAGCGTTGGTTCTGACGAATGTTGTTAGTAACACCTTTAAACCGGACGCGTGCTGTTACTTCACGATTATTAACTTCTGGTGATATGGCGGATAAATTCCCCATCACTGTTTCATTGCCTAACTTAAGCTCTACTTCCATACCGAGCCCTAATTCGTTTGCGTAACTTTCAGGAACCTGGAGTTCGGCTTCAAAATTACTTAAGTCGACGAGAGTCATAAGAGGTTGGCTTTGCGTCACTGCAGCTTTTTGTTGCACTAATAGGTTACCCACGATCCCTGTAACGGTAGCTTTAATAGATAGGTTGCTTACTTTTCGGATTAAGTCATCAACAATAAGTTGTTGGCGGGTTACATCACTTTTAGCAGCTTGTAGTTCAAAAGCGAGCGTGTCTTTGGCAAGCAATACCTCTTGCTGCGCATGCTTATAGGAGAGCTTAGCTCGGGATAAATCATCAACTGCTTTTTCTAGATCAATTTGGCTAATTAAGTGCTTTTGTATTGATAACTGTGCGCGACGATTTTCGCGCTCAGCGGCGTTAAGCTCGACTTGTGCCATATCGAGTGTTTTATTTAAAGTGAGTGTTTGGCGTCTTGCTTGCAAATGTTGCCTTTGCTGTTCGCCTTCAAGTCTTTTAAGTACAGACTCCTGTTGCTTCAATTCATTAGTTAACTCAGGGCTTTGCAGCAGGGCAAGTGTGTCGCCTTGCTTTACTGTATCGCCGGCCTTTACTTTTAAATCTATAAATCCACGTTCTGGACTGTAGATTTTAGGAGCATTAGCAGCAACAATTTTACCACTGGCGGCAATGTCTCGAATGAGCGCTTTAACATGTACTTTTGCAATCTGTACTTTTGAGCGGCTAATAGAGCTTTTAGCGCTATGGCTCGTTAAAAAAATATAAGCAATTGCAGAGACCACAATGAAAACAATCGCAGTGATTATCGCGTATTTTTTATAGCTTATAGGTGCCTTTACTTGTACGTCTTGTGCGCTGGTATCTTTAATCATTTAATTTCCCCTAAATTGCTTTTATGTATTTTTCGCACAGCAGTAATAAAGCTGCTGTGCAAATAGCGGCAATAGGAGAGAGTAAAAATAAGCTTAGAGTAAACATAGTAATTCCAATTAGCGATTATATATAAAGCTATACGATTAATATGCCAATTATTATCCTATTGATATTTAAGTTATTTTGTTTTTTTGTTATTGAAATTTATGTCCGCGGACAGTTTATGTGTCCGCATCGGACATAGTTTTAAATAAAAATTCACTATTAACGTACAAAAAATGACATGAATTTTCATAACTATACTAATGAGCAGCAATAATCGGGGATGTTAAGCCATTAAAGTAATGAAATAGCATAAAACTATCTAAATGTTAACTGAATAGCCCCTCTAGCGCTGAATACTTATTCACTTTCGGTTGCCTTTACGTTTACGTAAGCTGGCACGCTGAAGGCTCGTGTTTTTTACAATATGTTAAACTTGACACCAGTGTCATGAAAAAATAGTGGTTAAAATAACGCTAAATGTTAAAAATAATGATAAAAAGAAATCTTGCTATGAAGTGAGAAATATTCAATAATGTGAATATGTATTCAAAGTGCTATTGACTCTATTTACGATAGAGGCTAGTTTTGTCCGTCTGTTAGCAAATCGTCGAGCAGTTCATCCACGCTAACAGTGCAGCAAGGGGAGGGGTCTATGTTATACGACTCAAAGTTAGAAAAAGAAAATTGTGGCTTTGGCTTAATAGCCCAAGTTAATGGTCAAGCTAGTCATAGGCTTATTCGTACTGCTATTACGGGGCTTGATCGCATGCAGCACCGTGGCGGTATATCTGCCGATGGTAAAACAGGTGATGGCTGTGGTTTATTATTACAAAAACCAGATAGCTTTTTCCGTGCTATTGCTAGTGAACATAACTGGCACTTAGGCAAAAACTACGCAGTGGGTATGATATTTTTAAATTCAGACCCTGTTTTAGCGCAAGCTGCAAAACAAATACTTAGCGAAGAATTAGAAAAAGAAACGTTAAATATTTTAGGTTGGCGCGTTGTGCCAACCGACCCATCTATGTTGGGTCCTATTGCTGTACAGCAATTACCAGGTTTTGAACAAATTTTTGTTAGCGCGCCAGAAGGTTGGCGTTCTAAAGACTTAGAGCGTCGCTTATATGTAGCACGCCGCCGCGCTGAAAAGCGCATTGTTGATGACGAAGCTTTCTATATCGCAAGTTTATCTGGTTTGGTAACTATCTATAAAGGCTTAATGATGCCTGCAGATTTACCAAATTTTTACCTGGATTTAGCTGATATTCGTATGACGAGTGCGATTTGTGTTTTCCATCAGCGCTTTTCTACTAATACTCAGCCGCGTTGGCCTTTAGCTCAACCTTTCCGCTATTTAGCACACAATGGTGAAATTAATACTATTGAAGGTAACCGCCAGTGGGCACGCGCACGTTCATATAAGTTTGCGTCACCGCTTATTCCTGATTTACAAAGCGCAGCGCCGTTTGTAAACGAAACCGGTTCTGATTCATCAAGCCTAGATAATATGCTTGAGCTATTTTTAGCTGGTGGCATGGATTTATTCCGCGCTATGCGTATGCTCGTGCCACCTGCATGGCAGAAAAACCGTGCAATGGACGACGATTTACGTGCATTTTACGACTTTAACTCTATGCATATGGAACCATGGGATGGCCCGGCAGGTATTGTTATGTCGGATGGTCGTTTTGCGGCTTGTAACCTTGACCGTAATGGACTTCGCCCAGCGCGTTATGTAATTACACAAGATGGCTTTATTACGCTTGCATCAGAAGTGGGTATTTGGGATTACACTGCCGATGAAGTGGTTGAAAAAGGCCGTGTTGGTCCAGGTGAATTATTAGTTATTGATACTAAGCTTGGCAAAATTTGGCACTCAGATGAAATCGATCAAGATTTAAAGTCTCGCCATCCTTACAAGTCATGGCTTGAAGAGAACGTTAAACGTTTAGTACCATTTGAAGAGCTTACTGAGCAAGACGCCGGTAATCGCTCATTTGATGACGAAACGCTAGCTAAATATCAAAAAATGTTTGGTTATACCAACGAAGAGCTTGATAGTGTTATTCGTGTAATGGGTGAAAACGGCCAAGAAGCAACCGGCTCAATGGGTGATGACACGCCATTTGCTGTGCTTAGTGAAGGGCATCGTTCGCTTTATGATTACTTCCGCCAAAAATTTGCGCAAGTAACAAACCCACCTATCGATCCACTGCGTGAAAATCATGTAATGTCACTTGCGACATGTATTGGTAGTGAGCAAAACGTATTTAACGAAACAACAGGCCACGCTAAGCGCCTACAGTTTGATACGCCAATTTTAATGTACGCAGACATGCAGCAGCTATTAAATGCTGATGAAGCGCATTACAGCTACTGTAAAATTGATATTACCTACACAGTTGAAGAAGGTTTAGAAAATGCGGTAACGCGTATTTGTGACCAAGCACAAGAAAAAGCAGCCGCTGGTTGTATCATGCTTATTTTAACTGACCGTAACTTTGATGAAGCAAATTTGCCGATTCCAGCAGCTATGGCTGTAGGTGCGGTACAAAAACGATTAGTTGATAACAATCTTCGCTGTGAATCAAACATTATCATTGAAACCGGTAGCGTGCGTGATGCGCATCAGTTTGCTGTGTTATTAGGCTTTGGTGCTACGGCAATTTATCCATACCTTGCGTATGAATCGTTAGTTGCGATGAGCGACAGCAAAATTATTAATAAGTCGTATTGCGAAGTAACTCTTGCTTACCGTAAAGCCATTAACAAGGGCTTATACAAAATCATGTCTAAAATGGGCATAAGTACGGTTGCGTCATATCGCTGCTCAATGTTGTTTGAAGCGGTTGGTTTATCTGACGCTATTGTACAAATGTGCTTTAAAGGTGTGGCAAGTCGCATACAGGGCGCATGCTTTACCGACTTTGATGACGATCAGCAAAGCTTACACAAACTCGCTCTAAGTAAGCGTAAATTATTAAGCCACGGCGGCTTGTTTAAGTACGTACATGGCGGCGAGTATCATGCTTATAATCCTGATGTAATCCAAACCCTGCAAAAAGCAGTTCGTTCTGGTGAATATAGTGATTACAGTGAATATGCAAAACTTGTTAATACGCGTCCTATTGCCACTTTACGTGACATGCTTGCGCTTAAAATTCCAGAGCAAGGCATTAGCATCGATGATGTAGAGCCTGCAGAAAACCTATACAAGCGTTTCGATTCAGCAGCAATGAGTATTGGTGCATTATCGCCAGAAGCGCATGAGGCTCTAGCAATTGCAATGAACCGCTTAGGTGGTTGTTCAAACTCTGGTGAAGGCGGTGAAGATAAGCTGCGTTATGGTACCGAGAAAAACTCGCGTATTAAGCAAGTCGCTTCAGGTCGATTTGGCGTAACGCCGCATTACTTACGCAGTGCTGACGTTATTCAAATTAAAGTAGCGCAAGGTGCAAAACCAGGCGAAGGCGGACAATTACCGGGTGAAAAAGTAACCCCGTATATTGCTAAGCTTCGTTATTCTGTTCCAGGTGTTACATTAATTTCGCCACCACCACATCACGATATTTACTCAATTGAAGATTTAGCACAGCTAATTTTCGATTTGAAACAAGTAAACCCTAAAGCACTTATTTCTGTAAAACTGGTTTCAGAACCAGGCGTAGGAACCATTGCAACGGGTGTTGCTAAAGCGTATGCCGATTTAATTACTATTTCTGGCTACGACGGCGGTACAGGCGCAAGCCCACTTACTTCAGTTAAATATGCAGGTAGCCCATGGGAACTAGGACTTGCAGAAACGCAGCAAGCCCTTGTTGAAAATGGACTGCGTCATCGTATTCGCTTGCAAACAGATGGTGGCTTAAAAACGGGTTTAGATATAATTAAAGCGGCAATTTTAGGTGCAGAAAGTTTTGGCTTTGGTACCGGCCCAATGGTTGCGCTTGGTTGTAAATACTTACGAATTTGCCATTTAAATAACTGTGCGACCGGTGTTGCAACACAAGACGAAACACTTCGTCAAAAGCATTACCACGGCTTACCAGAAATGGCGATGAACTACTTTAAGTTTATAGCGCAAGAAGCACGTGAAATCATGGCAAGCTTGGGTGTTGTAAATTTAACTGATTTAATCGGTCGTTTAGATTTGCTTGAAGCAATTGAAGGCAAAACAGCAAAACAGAAGAAAATTGATTTATCGTCTGTTTTAGCTCAGCCAAATAACCCAACTGGCGAAACGCTTTATTGTAGCGCGCCAAATAGCTCGCATTACTTAGGTAAGTTAAACGAAAGTTTGCTTGCTAAAGCACAAGAGGCAATTGATGCTTCAAGCGGTATTTCACTAGTAAGTCGTATTTGTAATACGGACAGATCGGTAGGTGCAATGCTTTCTGGCTATATTGCCGATAAATATGGCAACCAAGGTATGGCGGCAGATCCTGTAGCAATTGAGCTACACGGTACTGCCGGTCAATCATTTGGTGTGTGGAATGCCGGTGGCCTTGAAATGACACTGGTTGGCGATGCAAACGATTACGTAGGTAAAGGCATGGCGGGCGGTAAGCTAGTTATTCGTCCACCACTTGGCTCTTCGTTCGAAAGTCACAAAGCCACAATTGCAGGCAACACATGTTTATACGGTGCAACAGGCGGCAAGCTGTTTGCTGCAGGTTGTGCAGGCGAGCGTTTTGCAGTACGTAACTCAGGTGTGCAAGCGGTTGTTGAAGGTGTAGGTGACAACTGTTGTGAATACATGACGGGCGGCGTTGTATGTGTACTGGGCAATGTAGGCGTTAACTTTGGCGCGGGTATGACAGGTGGTTTTGCTTATATTTTAGATGAGCGAAATGATTTTGAAAAACGCATTAATCCAGAGCTTGTCGAAATAGTAACGCTTGATGAATTAACATCGCATCAAGAGCATTTACGTGGATTGATAGCTGAGCACTTAGAGCTTACAGGTTCATGCAGAGCAGAAAGTATTTTGGCTAACTTTGAATTGTACTTACCTATGTTTAAATTAGTTAAGCCAATCTCAAGTGACGTAAAAAGTTTACTCGGGCATCGCGCTCGCAGTAGTGCCGAACTACGTGTTCAGGCGCAATAAGGGGGCAGTATGAGCGAAAATGTATATCAATTTATAGACGTGCAGCGTGTAGATCCACGCAAAAAACCAATCTCGTCACGTAAAAAATCTTTCGTAGAAATTTACGAACCCTTTTCAGAGAATCAGGTTAACTCACAAGCTGACCGTTGTTTAGATTGTGGTAACCCATACTGTGAGTGGAAATGTCCAGTACATAACTACATTCCACAATGGTTAAAGTTAATACGCACGGGCCGTATTATAGAGGCGGCTGAGCTTTCTCATCGTACAAATAGCTTACCAGAGGTTTGTGGGCGTGTTTGCCCACAAGACCGCTTGTGTGAAGGCTCGTGTACGCTCGATGAAGAGTTTGGTGCTGTTACAATTGGTAATATTGAAAAATACATTACTGATGAGGCATTTAAAATGGGCTGGAAGCCTGATATGTCTTATGTAACATGGACTGACAAAAAAGTAGCCATTATTGGTGCGGGCCCTGCAGGTTTAGGGTGTGCTGATATTTTGGTGCGCAACGGTGTTAAACCCGTGGTGTTTGATCGTCACCCAGAAATAGGTGGACTACTCACATTTGGTATTCCTTCTTTTAAACTTGAAAAATCAGTAATGCAAAAGCGCCGTGAAATTTTCACTGAAATGGGCGTAGAATTTAAGTTAAATGTTGAAGTAGGTGTTGATATTACACTTGATCAAATTTTAGCTGATTACGACGCTGTGTTTTTAGGGGTTGGTACGTATCAGAGTATGCGTGCAGGTCTTGAAAATGAAGATGCAGCGGGTGTTCACGATGCATTGCCGTTTTTGATTGGTAACACGAACCGTGTAATGGGCTACGACGAGACAAAACAACCGTGTATTGATATGGCTAATCAAAAAGTAGTTGTACTTGGCGGTGGTGATACAGCGATGGACTGTGTGCGTACGTCTATTCGACAAAATGCTGCAAAAGTAACGTGTGCTTATCGTCGTGATAAAGAAAATATGCCAGGCTCTAAACGTGAAGTTAAAAACGCGAAAGAAGAAGGCGTTATATTTACGTATAACGTTCAGCCTAAAGGCATTGTATTGAACGATAAAGGTAAAGTGACCGGCGTTAAAATGGTTAAAACTAAATTAGGCGAACCTGACGCAAAAGGCAGAAGCCGTGCTGAAGAAGTACCTGGTTCAGAACATGTTATTGAAGCTGATCAAGTTATTATGGCGTTTGGTTTCCAACCTCACAAAATGGATTGGTTAGAAAAATACGATGTAGAAATAAACAACTGGGGCGGTATTAACGCACCAGAACAAGGTGAGTTTACACATCAAACTACTAACCCTAAAATATTTGCTGGTGGCGACATTGTACGTGGTTCAGATTTAGTGGTAACTGCTATTTTTGAAGGACGTAACGCTGCAGAAGGTATTATGGATTACTTAAAAGTTTAATTTTTCGTGTTAAAATAACGATATTTAAAGCAAGCCAAGTGGCTTGCTTTTTTATTTGTTTTATCCAAATGTAATGTCAACGTAATTAGTGACAAATGGGGCTATATTTATACCACCTTTTGTATGGCTTTCTTGAACAACACCTTTTGTTAGTAACTTCATGTAGAAACCTTATATAGTAACTTTCAGAGAAACTGCTTTGTTATTATGGGTTGTTCTTTCTAAGCCAAATGCGATTTCTTTGGGTATCTACTAAGCGGCTTTCAGGGCTCGTTTCATATATATAAACGTTATCGACACTTCTTTCTTCTATGTCGTTTATATACTCTAATACCAATTCGCTTAATTAAGTAATCTATTTTGAAATAACAAAATTATGTCGATAATGAGGCTAAAGTTTCGTTACTTAGGTGTTCTCGGCAATTACCTCTACATTGCTTTGTATTCATGCAGTCGTATCTCGAAAGTTTTAACGCAGTTAGCGCCAAGTTCAATCCTTGAAATTGATTGAGTATTATCGCGGATTGGTATAATGCGTGTATTTTTTTTGTAACGGCACTTTTATTGATTAATGTGTTGTTTACTCGGTCCAGGCACAATTCATAGAATAGTTACTACCATCTTTAACTATGCAGGTTTAAATTATTTTTTGACTACCAGTCAGTTCGATTATTGCAGGAATAAAAGGGCGTACTTATATAATTTAGCAAATGGTATTAGTGCCGAGCAATTTAATATCGTAAAAATGTACTTACCTGAGATAAATGCAAGAGGCTAAAAATATGTGCACAATTGTCAGTGCTAATTACTAACCTTAATAGTTGATTTAAATATAAAGTAGGTTCATTATTGCACGCTGTTTACGGTTTGCTTACTTTATATCTATAAGTTTGCTTTTATACATTAATAAATAAATAGAAATTATGTACGAATATTCAAACAATTTAGAAAGGAAGCTCATTGTTCGGTTCTTTTCCTCAATAGGCTTTATAGCAACGTTTTCGATGGCTAGCTTAGCATTTATTAACAGCAGCTATTTATTAGCATTTACTTTGGTTGTTTCTTCGTTTGTTTACTTATCGGCGTTTAATATAGGCAGAGGTGTAGAGAAGTCTGCAACTGTAATTTTATATAACCTGTATGCACTGATGTTTTATCTGGTACTTACAGGAGGAGCACAAGGTACAGGGCCTATATGGATATTTATAGTGTCTCCTGTTACTTATTCAATTCGAGGGCTTAAACGAGGGACGTTTGATATTATTTTATTTTTATCGGCGATTGTTCTCGGTTTCTATTGCGCTGATACATTTAATATATATGACTACAATCCTGAGCAGTTTCCAGTCAGAATCATACTCGCTTTTATAATTGTTGCATCGCTGAGTGGTTATTACGAATTTTCAAGAGAAAAATACAGCAGTAAATTAATTGCTTTAAGCCAAAAAAATGAATTTTTAGCAACTATAGATCCACTCACTAATCTGCCAAACCGTCGTTTCACTATGAATAAGCTTATAGCTTTTAAAAATGAGCTTAAAAATAATAATATTCCATTTGTAATACTATTAGCTGATGTAGATAATTTTAAAAAAATTAATGATCAATTCGGCCATGATTTTGGCGATGAAGCTCTTATCCATTTAGCCAAAACATTTGAAAATAATATTCCGCAAAATGCGATTGCTTCACGTTGGGGCGGTGAGGAGTTTTTAATTGTGATTCCAAATGTAACCGTTGATGAGGGCGAGCTCGTTGCAGAAAAAATCCATAATGCCCTTAAAGCTTCAGCTGTAAGCTTATTTTCAGATAGTGTAAATATAACGCTAAGTATTGGCATCACAGCTGCAAACGCTGAGCGCTCAATTGACCTAGATATTAAGCATGCTGATGAACTACTTTATAAAGCAAAAGAGCAAGGTAAAAACAGAACGTGCTCTTTTTAAATGTTTATTTACTTTAATCCATTGAAAACGAATCAAGGGATGGCCTTATTTTAGCCTTTCTGCGTTTTAAGCTCATGTAGCATATTACAATACACGCAATCTGCATTGTAATTAAAACCCAATAACTAACACCTAAATCACTTAGTCCATTTATTTTTTCGCTAGTAAAGTAATAGGCCACAACGATTAGTTGAAAAACTAAAAAGCTATTTAAAAACTTAAATAAACGTTGTTTAAAACAAGTATGTTTATATTTACTAAATATAATTAAACAGGTGCTTAGTACTAATAACAACCAACTTAAAATTATACAAAAATCAACTAAAGTACTGTGCATTATTTAATCCTTGAAGACGTTATTTACTAACACATTAGGCGTGAGCCATTATTAGTTCTTTAGCATTTGCTTTAGCTGTTTTGCTTATGTTATCGCCGCCAAGTAAACGGGCTATTTCATTAATACGGCCATCTTTATTTAAAGGCAGCATATGAGTAAACGTTTCGCCTTGTGCTATTTCTTTAGCTACAAAAAATTGCTGATGTGCACTACTGGCAACTTGCGGTAAATGAGTAACACAAATTACTTGAGTTGATTTACCTAATTGGCGTAATAACTTACCTACAGCAGATGCCGTTGGGCCAGAAATACCTACATCAACTTCATCAAAAATAAGTGTTGGGGTTGTTACTTTTTGGGCAATAATTACCTGTATAGCAAGACTTATACGAGAAAGCTCACCACCTGATGCTACTTTAGCTAATGGCTGAAGTGGTTGCCCTGGATTAGTTGATACTAAAAACGAGACATTATCAAAGCCTAGGCTGTTTGGTGTACGATTACTCTCTTGAGTTAAGGCTATTTCAAAAACACCGTTTTCCATTGATAAATTAGCCATGCTTTCACTTATTAGTGTGTTAAGTGTATTAGCATACTCGCAGCGGCTTTTACTTAATTCATCAGCAGTTTGCTTGTAACTAAGTAACGCGCTTTCTATTTCTGACTCAAGCTGCTCCAGACGATTACTATTATTACTTATTGACTCAAGTTCTTGAGCAATCGATTGATGAAACTCAACTAACTGCTGTGGTTTTATATGATGCTTACGCGCTAAATCCATCGCTCCACTTAGCCTATTTTCTACTTCAACTAAGCGTGCCGGGTCTAAATCTGCTTGCTCAGTGTAATTGCGCACTTCGCGGCTTGCTTCTTCAACTTGTACAGCGGCTTCGCTAAGCATAGCAGCTACGCTTGCTAAACTTTCGTCATATTGAGCCAGTTCGGTAAATTGTTGAGCGCTGTGCTGTAGTAATGAGCAAGCGTTTTGCTCATCACTTTCATATAAGTGTTGTAACTCACGTTGGCACGATTCTAATATTGTTTGGCTATTGCTTAGTTTGTAATGCTCAGCCTCAATTAAATCAAACTCATTTTCTTGTAATGCAAATTCATCAAGCTCAGCAACTTGATACTCTAACAATTGTTTTTGCGCTGCTTGTTGCTGCTGTTGTTGTTCTAAGTGTTTAAATTCTTTTTGTAAGTTAGCAAACTGTTTATAGTTTTTATTTACTGAGTTTACTAAGTGGTGATGCCCTGCATAGGCATCTAAAAGCTGTAACTGATGCTCTGCTTTTAATAAATATTGGTGGGCATGTTGTCCATGAATAGATATTAAATATTGACCAAGTTCTTTTAATTGTGATACGGTAACTGCACTACCATTAATATAGCTTTTACTACGGCCATTTTTACAAACAACACGACGTAATAAGCACTCGTTGTCAGAAGTGCTTAGCATATGTTGCTCTAAAAATGCTTGAGCGAGTGGTAGATCTGTTAAGTCAAATTGTGCACATACTTCTGCTTTATCAGAGCTTGGGCGAACTGCTGATGCTTCAGCGCGCTCACCTAAGCATAGCGATAGGGCATCAATAGCAATAGATTTACCAGCACCTGTCTCACCTGTGATCGCAGTCATACCGCTGCGCCATTCGGTGCTTAAATTACTTACGATTGCAAAATTTTTAACTTCTAAACCAATTAACATACTGTTTATCCATCCAGTCAATTAACTGTTAATTTATACAGTGTTTTGGTTTTTTGCAAATTAATTTTTTATTATTTACGCAACACTTACATCTTGAGTAAACTGTGTATCGGAAGTTTGGGAAGATGCATCAATTTGATCATCAACAATATCAGTAGGTTGTATACTCTCTTCGGTTTTAAGCAGAGCAATGAGGGGAGGTAATGTATTAATATAAAAACTCTTATTGTACAAAATTCCTTGCTGGGGCAACTCAGATACAAAGTACTGTATATTATCGATCAATGGTTGAATTATATTTGTTTGATTGGTTTTAATTAACTCGTTGGACAACGTATTAATTAGTAGGTCGGCGGTATCTTCAAGCTGTTGCAAGTTCTCGTCTGTATGTGATTGAACAACAAAAAAATTATTTACAATAGCTTGAATGCGAGGAACGTATTTTGGGCGAATTATTTTAGCATCAAGTAGATCATTAAGCTTTGCTTTAAGGCGCGTATTTACATGCGAAACACGTTCATTAAATAGCTTTTTTCTAGCTTCTATCGCTTTTTTACGGTTACTCTCAATTTTGAGGTAACTGTATAAAAGTGTAATTAATAGCAGTAAAGCAAAGAATACTACATAAGTCATTGCTACTCGTTCCTAAATTAGTTGATTATTATTTTAAGTCGCCATTTTGCTTTATAGTACTAAATTTGGCAATAAAATTAGTACAAACGACTACCCCAATTCAGTTTTGTACGTAAAACGTTGTAGTACGAGTAATTTTTTGGATGAATTAAGCGCAATTGTTTATCCGCTTTTTTAATTACTACCTCATCGCCGGGTAATACGGCAAGCACAACATGGCTGTCGCAACTTACCTGTAGGCTATCTGTATTTTCTAGGCTTAGCTTTAAGCGAACTTCATTATCGGCATCTACCACTAAAGGTCTGCTAGATAAGGTATGAGGAAACATAGGTACTAACGATATAGCATTTAGTTCTGGCGTTAATATTGGACCGCCACCTGAAAGTGAATACGCCGTAGAGCCTGTCGGGGTTGATACTATTAAACCATCGGAGCGCTGAGAAAACACAAAGTCATTATTTATGAAAGCTTCAAATTCAATCATGTGCGCTACTTTATCGGCATGAAGTACCGCTTCGTTAACGGCTGAGTTTGCACTTTTTAATTCGTTGTGGCGATATACTTCTACTTCTAATAAAAAGCGTTTTTCTTCAAGATACTCACCACTGAGTACTTGCTCTAAGCTCGCTTCAAACCCTTCGGGGTTTAAATCAGTTAAAAAACCAAGGTTGCCTCTATTTACACCAATTACAGCAATGTTAAAGCGCGCAAGTACGCGTGCTGCGCCAAGCATGTTACCGTCACCGCCTACAACAATGGCTAAATCGGCTTGTTCACCTAAGTCGACTAACTTAACAAGTTTGTCATGCGGAATATCGTCTAACTGACTCCCTGTGCGTTTTTCTACTATTACCTCAAAGCCAAGCGCAAGTAAAAAGGTATGTAAACGCTGAAGGGTAGCAGCGGCTCCCGGGTGATTAGGTTTGCCAATTAGGCCTATGGTGTTAAAAGGAGAGTCCATAATGTACGCACAAAGAGATTTAATAATAGTAGAGTAACTCAAAACAGAAGTGTTTGAAAATACAGATTATAGCAATACTATAAACCTTCAATTTTATTCGCAGTGAGTTAGCTGCACGACTTGAAAAAGAACTAAACGCCCCGATATCTCTTTCATGCAACAAGATGTAGATACCATGAAACTAAACCCACGAGATCAGCAAATTTTTTCAGCTGTTATGAACATGTACTGTAATGGTGAAGGCTTGCCTGTTCCATCAACAAAAATTGCCAAGCTCAAAGGCATGGCAGTGTGTTCGGCTACGGTTCGTAATGCTATGGCTCGCTTAGAAAAAGTGGGCTTATTGTATTCACCTCATACATCCGCAGGGCGAGTGCCGACAAATGAAGGGTTTGATTATTGGTTTGACGAATTTTTTGTGCTTGCTGATATTGCTAATTATTGGCAACCACAGCAGTCACAACTCGTTGAGCTAGCGCATGGTTTGAGCCAAAAATACCAAGTATGTTGTTGTGTTGGTTTACCTCAAGCCAGTTCACAGCAAGTGTTTAGAGTAGAAGTGCTTGATTTTGATTCTACCGACTGGCTTATTTTATTAATAGATAGGGCAGGGCAGAGTCACAATATTTGTATTGATAAACCTCATGATTCGTCAGACTCTGTTCGTTATCAATTTGCCACGTGGTTGAATACTGTATTTAGCCAACAAACCTTAATGGAAGGTTTGTACCGTATGCAAGCTATGGCAAATACAGCGCCTCGAAATTGTCATGATTCGCTTAATCAATGGACGCGACAACTAAGCCAAAAATTAGGCTCAGATAATAGTATTGTTGTTGGTGAAAATTACCTCTACAAACAAATCGATTGCGAACAAAGTTTAAATATTGGTGTTTCGTTTTTAAATTATGTAGAAGATAAGCTTGCTTTTAAAAATGGTGTATCGGTACTTAATAGCGAAAAATTACCTTTTACTGAGTGCGATGAATTAATTGTAATAAGCGTGCCGTACTTTAAAAATCAAGAATATCAAAGCCGTTTTTGTATAATTTGTCCTAAATCAGCGCAGATTGAAGAAATAATTCAAGAATTTAAATTAATTGAGGCATCTAACTCTTGAATCTTTTTATTCAATCCCCATAATTACCGCAGTTGTAAAGAATTGGAGCACGTATTTTATGTCTGAGCAGACACAAAACCCTGAGCAAGAAGTAGAATTAAACGAAGAAATTTCTAAAATGCAGGCTGATGTAGAAGCAGCAGTAGAAGCCGCTGATCAGCATGCAGAACAAGAACAAAGCCCTGAAGCAGAAATTGCGATGTTATATGCAGAGCTTGAAGCAGCAAAGCAAACAATTGCTGATCAAAAAGACGGCGTTGTTCGTGCCGCAGCAGATGTAGATAATATTCGTCGTCGTGCCGCACAAGATGTAGAAAAAGCGCATAAATTTGCACTAGAAAAATTTGCTAACGAATTGCTACCTGTAATTGATAACCTTGAACGTGCTATTGAATTTTCTGATAAAGAAAATGAGACACTAAAGCCGTTGCTTGAAGGTATCGATATGACGGTTAAGAGCTTTAATGACGCTGTTTCTAAATTTGGTGTTGAAATTGTAAACCCACAAGGTGAGCAGTTTAATCCAGATTTTCATCAAGCAATGTCAATTCAACCAAGTAACGATGTAACACCTAATACAGTACTTGCTGTTATGCAAAAAGGTTACACATTGAATGGTCGTTTATTACGCCCTGCAATGGTTATGGTTTCTAAAGCTGCTGACGCTTAATTAATTTAAGATTATTAGCTTTGATAAAAATGCCTCATATTGAGGCATTTTTTTTGTCTTTTTTATAGTGAATTAGCTGTACGAGCATAGTGAGTAATACAGCACTAAACATTAAACTTGAAAATGGCACTGCGCTTTTTGCGTGCATAATGGCGAGTAGCGGGCCAACTAATGCACCACTACCAAAACGAAGTGTGCCAATTACGGCCGTTGCTGTACCTGTGTTTCTTTCAAACTTCATTAATATTAGCGAATCAGCATTACTTGCAGTGACACCTAAACTCATCATTAATGGCGCAATAGCAGCCACAATATAATAAAGTGATAAGTGCAATAAGCTAAATGTTAACAGCGCAAGCCCCGATACAAACCCACATACAAGCCCAATATAGAGCATTTTTCGAGAGCCCAGCCTTGGTACAATTCGCGTATTTAAAAAGTTACCAAACATCAGCGCCATTACATTAAACGCAAATAACACACCAAATAATTGTTCTGATACTTCATATAAATCCAAATATATAAAAGGTACTGAGGTTAAAAAGCAAAAAAATCCAAACGATACAAACATAGAACTGAGTATATCCGCACGTGCGTCTTTATTACTGAGTACTGTTTTATAGCTATCAAAAAATAGAGCGAGCCCCTTTTTTTCGTTTTTGTGAATAGGAATATCGATTAGATACACTTGCACAAACGCCAATATAAAAAAGCTATACCCAGCAAGCACCAAGAATATGGTTGACCAAACAGAAAATCCTAAAATAAACGAACCAACAGAGGGGGCTACTAACGGTGCTACCATCATGATCATCGACACATACGACATTCCCTTAGCTGTATTTTGCTGATAAATATGGCGAATAATACCTGGTACGACTACGGTAGCTGCAGCTCCCGTAAATGCTTGCACTGCTCTAAGAGTCCAAAACGCATGGATTTCGGTTGTAAATGCGAGTGCAAGTGAGCTTGCGCCAAATAGGGTTAAGCCAATACGTGCGAGCTTACGGCGGCCAATTTGATCGGCAATAGGGCCAAAAAATAACATCCCCAATGAATAACCCGCTAAGTAAATACTCAACGATATTTGTACATTTGGCATATTAGTTTGTAAATCGCTTGCAATTACCAGCATGGCGGGCAAATACATATCAATAGCCAAAGGAGTAATCGCCACGATACTGGCTAATAAAGGCAATAAAATACGGGTATTAAAAGACGAGGCTGAGGCGTCCATGTGTAAACTCAACAATCACTAAAAACAAGGGCTATAGTGTAACAGGGCATTGTATTTGGATAAACTTAGTTTGCCTGCTAAGTTTATCGTCTTATCGCATCTTTTTAGTATAAAGGTATATAAAGCAAATATTTTAAATTGGTACTGTGTTTGCTATTCTACAAGCAATAAAAAATTGATTACTTAAGAGAATTATCATGAAAAAACTAGTACTTGTAGTATTAGCGACAGCCGTTTTAGCCGGTTGTAAAACGTCACCAACAGGACGCACTCAAATAGCGCTTTACTCAGATCAACAAATGAGTGAAATGGGCACTGCTAGTTTTGCAGATATGAAAAAAAACCAACCAATTAATAAAGATGCAAAAACAAATGCATATGTAAATTGCATTGCTGAAAAAGTAGTGGCTGTATTACCAAAAGAATACGCGTCACAAAATTGGGAAGTGGTTGTATTTGAAGATGAATCTGCTAACGCTTTTGCACTACCTGGAGGTTACATTGGGGTTCATACGGGCTTATTAAAAATAGCCACCAATCAAGACCAACTAGCAACAGTGCTAGGGCACGAAGTAGGGCACGTAATTGCTGATCATTCTAATGAGCGTGTTTCACAAAGCTCTATTTTAGATACCGGTATGCAACTTGGTAGTGCAGCACTTGAAATGGGTAACATTCAATACCGTAATGAAATTATGCAGGGTCTAGGCTTAGGCGCACAGTATGGTGTTGTTTTGCCATTTAGCCGTTCGCACGAGTCAGAAGCTGATGAAATTGGCTTAGATTTAATGGCTGAAGCAGGCTTTAATCCACAAGAATCAGTAACCCTTTGGCAAAATATGAGTGCAGCAGGTAGTGGTACAACACCTGAGTTTTTATCAACTCACCCAGCGCCAAGCAGTCGTATTAAAGACTTACAGGCACAAATGAGTAAAGCACTTAGTGAGCAAAGTACAGCTAAAGCACAGGGTAAAAACCCACAATGTAAGTTGTAATACCAACCTGCATAAATCTTTGATCAATTTAACGAATTAAATTTCACTATAACGTCGTTAAAAATTTTTTATTTAGAACAACTAGATACAAAAATTTTTGCCTAGTCCTAGCGTAATTTTCTTAACGTTAAATAGACCCCATATATAAGCAGATTGGTATAATTTAGTTTAATTACTAAATAAAAACCCCTGTGAGTAATTACTTACAGGGGTTTTTGTATTCAGTACTTACCTTTATTTAGTTGTAAGCGCTTTTTGTAATACATTTTTAAAGCGTTCAAAATCTTCAATGTGCGGCAGGTGCCCTAAGTTATCTAGTTCGAATAATTGTGCGTCAGGAATAAGTGTTGCAGCGTGTTTGCCTAATTTATCGTATCGACCAAGCTCGTAATCAACATCATCTTTTTTCCAGTTACGGCCTGGACCGGTTCTATCGCGTGTACCAATAATTAATTTAACCGGCACAGTTAAATCTTTAAATTCGGTTATTACAGGTTGAGTGAAAATCATATCGTATGTTTTTGCATTCACCCATGCCATTTGTTCTTTATCTGGGCCTTGTATTTGTCCTGTTATAAAGTCAGTTAAGGCTGAATATGTTGTATTCCACTTACCATCGTAGTAATTTTTTTGCTGATATTTTTTTACACCTTCAGGTGTTTTTGAAAGCTCGTTTTTATAGAAAAAATTAGTATCTTTGTAATCAACATACTGCAAGTAGTTTTCAAGCCCAATAGGGTTTAATAAAATTAGCTTTTTAGTGGCGTTTGGGTACATTAATGTAAAACGACTCGCTAGCATCCCGCCCATAGAGTGCCCAAGTACAATCGACTCTTTAATATTAAGAGAATCTATTAACGCGTGAGTATGATGAGCAAGCGTCGCAAACGAATACTGGTAATTAGTTGGCTTAGACGACTTGCCAAAACCAATTTGATCAGGGATTAATACGCCGTAACCTAAAGATTGCAGACACTGAGCGGTTGTAGTCCAGTAGTCAGCGTTAAAATTTTTGCCATGCATAAGTGTAACTGTAGGCATACCGGCTTTAGTAGGCTTTAAGTAAATATAAGCCATTTTTAATGATTGTTTTTGCGACTCAAGTGCAAAGTAATTTACCTTAAAGTCGTATTCGTAATTGCTTAATAGTGCATCATAAGAAAGGGCGGATGTATCTTGAGAAGTGCCAGCTAAGGCATTGTTTGTTAGTACTAATAATGTAGAGAAACAAATAACTTTAATCGACGACATTCAGTTACTCCTATTAAAGGCGAGCGCTTGGCTTAAAAAGAAGTACAACAATAACTAAGTATTTAAACCTGTTCAATTAAATGTTTTACGTGGACGAAAAAAAGCGAAGCTAAAATAGTGCTTCGCTTATTATTACTGAGTAAAGAGCTGATTGTTGAAGCTTAAAATGTCCACTCAATATGGATTTGTGGTACCGATTCAGTGACTTCAGTACCTAATTTGTTGTGCCAGTATTGTAATTCCATTCCCAGCAGTAGTGTGTTTTCTTTCATTTGAAGGGCGTGACCCATATCCCACACTAAAATAGGCTGTGCTAGTATCCAAGCTTGTACATCGTTACCAAATTCATCTTCACGCTCTGCGATGTATTCAGCGTGGCCTTTAAAGCTAAACTTTTGTGAGCCAATAGTGAAAGGATATTCAAAAGCTACATCAAGCATCCAGCTATTAGTTTCGATAGGTGCGCCGCCTTTTGCTACACCTTCACTATCGTCAATGTAGGCTGTGAACAGCGTTTGAAAAAAGTTAAACCCAGGTACATCCCAGCTTAATTTTACACCTGGTAGATACTTCATTACTTTTGCATCACCAGCAACGTTAATACCGCCCGTTAGGCCAACATCTAATAATGCGCCAGAGCCAATTTGCTTACCAGTGATGGCAGATAAGCTAACCGTTGAGTACCACTCACCATAAAAATCAGCATCTTGGTAACCGTCATCTATATCGTCTTTACTGTAATCAATAAAAAAGAAATTATCGCCGTAGTCATAGCCCGATGCATGTTGAAGCGAGTAAACAGTGGTGTCTGATTCTTGCTCAGTGAATGGATTTTTTTGGCTGCCATTATTTATATGTACTGCTGTACTGCTCCAATTGGCAGCGAAAGCTGACGATGATAAAGCTAGAGAAGTAAGGGTAATAAAAGGGAGTAATTTTTTAAATTTCATAACTGTTTAATAACTATAATTTTAGTGACACGCGGAAGCGGCAATTATAGCAGAAGAGATTGATTTGTTGATCGCTAATTTAACACATGTTGCAGCTTACTTAATAAACTGCAACATGTAATGACTCAATTTATTACGCTTTATTACGGCGCAAACAAATAATAGTAATCGCCGTAAATGCTAAAATAAAACAGTAATAAGAAGACGTTGATACTTCCCACGGGCTTATTTTAAAAGTAGCGCCCAGTAATAAGGCTTGTGCGCCATAAGGCAATGAACCCTGTGTTACACAAGCAAAAATATCTAGCAAACTAGCTGAACGTTTACCGCTTATTTCACCGTCATCTGCTAGTTTTTTAGCAATAGGGCCAGCAACAATAATTGATACGGTATTATTGGCAATACACATATTACTTGTCATAACCAATGCTGCAATACCTAATTGATCGGCCACTTTACGGTGCCATTTTGCGATGATTTTAGTTATGGCTTGAATTTTTTGGGCAATGAAATCAAGGCCACCGTTAATACGAATAAATTCAGATAAGCCACCAATAAACATTGATAGTAAAAATATTTCCTGCATATCGGTAAAGCCTTTGTAAATATCTTTTACAAAGCTTGCGCCTTCATAACTTCCTGTAAAGCCCATTAATGCAGCAAAAATAATACCGCTAAACAACACTACAAATACGTTCAAGCCAGCAACTGCTAACACTAAAATAAAGGCATAAGGAAGTACTAACCAAATATCGTAATCTTTGGTCTCAACTACTTGTGCTGCAGGTGTTAAGTAAAACAACAAGCCAATAGTTAGTATTGCAGCAGGTACTGCAATTTTAAGATTCTCTTTAAACTTGTCTTTCATTTCACAGCCCTGCGTTCGTGTGGCTGCAATAGTGGTGTCGGAAATAATTGATAGGTTATCGCCAAACATAGCGCCAGATACAATCGTACCTGCCATTAATGCTGGATCTATACCGGTTTTAATTGATACCGCATAAGCAATAGGCCCAATGGCACCGATTGTTCCCATTGACGTCCCCATAGCTGTTGATACAACCGCTGCAATTAAAAATAAGCCAGGGAGCAATAACGCAGGAGGAATAAGTGATAATCCAGCATTTACTACCGCATCTACACCACCAGTTGCACTGGCAACGGCAGAAAACGCACCTGCAAGTAAGTAAATTAAACACATGGTAATAATATTGTTGTGTCCGGCACCTTTAATAAAGGTCTCTACACACTCGTTTACTGTGCCTTTATTTAAAATAAACGCAAGCATAATGGCGGGTAATATAGCCACTGGAGCAGGAAGTTGATAAAAAGCGTAGTCAACCCCTTGCGATTGTAAATATAAACCAGAGCCCAAAAATAGTGCTACAAAGGTTAAAAGGGGTAGTAAAGAAAGTATTGCTTTGTTTTTGTTAAATGATGGCTGCATCATAATCCTCGAAACCAGTTAATTTACAACAGCCAAAAATTCCTCTTTTAGCTGAATTTAGCAAATCTACCTACTATGTTAATCATTAACAAAATTAGGAGAGTGCAGCGCCCGCAAGCCAAAGACCAAATCGACGCGAAAGAGAAGTTTAAATGTATAGATGGCTAAAGTAAACTGGTATTGTTATTATTATTAAATTAAAAGGTCACCTGACTATTGCATGACTTTTAGATAATATCTACAAAGTAACGCTATTTTCAGCGATTAATATTTGTCCAACTGCATAAAAATGCCCAAGCGCGTATTTGCAATGCTCCGGATATATACTCAGATTAGTAAAAAACGGATTCAAATTTAAATTAGGTAAAAACAATGACTACAAATCGAATAGGCGTTTTTGGTGCTAATGGCAGAATGGGCTTAGCTCTATTAGAAGCAGCGACAATTAAAGAGCAAACACAACTTACAGGTGCATACGTTCGTAGCAGTTCATCGTTATTAGGTATTAATGTAAATCAAGTAAATAGCGCAGCCGATAACAGTGTTAGCTTTAGCGAAGAAACCACAATAGATAATGTAGATGTTTTAATCGACTTTACGCTTCCCGCTGGTATGAAAAACCATTTAAAAACCGCTGTAGCACAAAAAATCCCTATGGTTATTGGTACAACGGGTTTAACAAGCGACGATATGGCACTTTTACACGATGCCGCTAAGCATATTCCTATTGTGTTTGCTAGAAACTACAGTGTTGGAGTCAATGTATTACTGAACCTTGTGCAAACCGCAGCGACCAAATTTGGTGACGATTTAGATATTGAAATATTTGAAACGCATCATCGTCATAAAATCGATGCGCCATCGGGCACAGCATTAGCCATTGGCGAATCAATTGCACAGGCTAAAGGCTGGGACCACGACGAGGTTGCCGTATACGACCGAAGCCAAGTGGAGACAGCTAAATCGCAAAATGAAATTGGCTATTCAGTGCTAAGAGGGGGCGATATAGTAGGTGAACACACCGCGTACTTCGCCACAATGGGCGAAAGACTCGAATTAACCCATAAAGCAAGTTCAAGAATGACATTCGCTCTAGGTGCTGTAAGGGCTGCAAGCTGGTTGAAAAATAAACCTGTAGGACTTTATGATATGCAAGATGTACTAGATCTGAAGTAGTTTAGTTACTTTTTTAACTGTTTGGGTCTAATTTTGCCTACAGTGACTTGTTTGTAACAATTTACTAAATAATATTAGACCTAAAAGCTAACTTAATGTAATATGCAGCCAATTTGCCAAAAATTACTAAATGCGTGTTTCCAATTATACCCAAGTGGCTAGTAAATCCGGGGTTTCAGTGGGAATAAAAATAGTTTTAGGCAAGAAAAAATGATTGAAGGTTGAATGCTTTACATCTGCATCATTTAAGACTGCGTAAAACAATTTAAGCTCACAAAAATCTGGTTTTGACGATCCCTCTGGGTATTGGCGGGGTGTTAAGCAATTGCTTACTCCCGTTTTTTACTGTTAGGAGGTTTAACTTGACTAAATCCGCTCTGTTAGTCCTAGAAGACGGCACAGTGTTTCGCGGTACTGCAATCGGCGCTGACGGCATGTCAGTCGGTGAAGTAGTATTCAATACGTCTATGACTGGTTATCAAGAAATTTTGACTGATCCATCATACGCGGAACAAATCGTAACTTTGACGTACCCACATATCGGTAATACGGGTACCAACAGCGAAGACGAAGAAGCGAATCAAATTTGGGCTAAAGGCCTAGTGATCCGTGATTTGCCACTGCTAGCAAGTAATTTTCGTAACGAGCAATCGTTAGATGATTACTTAAAAGAACGTAATATTTTAGGTATTGCGGACATCGACACCAGAAAGTTAACTCGAATTTTGCGTGATAAAGGCGCACAAAACGGGTGTATTATTGCTGGCGACGAGCTAGACGAAAATAAAGCGCTACAAGCCGCGCAAGCCTTCCCAGGCTTAAAAGGTATGGATTTAGCAAAAGTTGTCTCAACCAAGGAAAATTTTGAGTGGCGCGAATCAAGCTGGACATTAGGCGAAGGATTTAAAACCCTTGATGCTGCTGATGAAAAGTTTCATGTTGTTGCCTACGACTTCGGTGTAAAGCGTAATATTTTACGTATGCTTGTAGACCGTGGCTGTAAACTTACAGTAGTACCAGCGCAAACCTCTGCCGCTGACGTACTGGCTTTAAACCCTGATGGTATCTTCCTATCTAATGGCCCTGGCGATCCTGAGCCATGTACTTACGCTATTGATGCAATTAAAACCTTTTTAGAAACCGACACACCAATTTTTGGTATCTGTTTAGGTCATCAGTTATTAGCCCTTGCCTCAGGTGCTAAAACAGAAAAAATGAAATTTGGCCACCACGGCGCTAACCACCCAGTTAAAGACCTAGACCGCGATGTAGTTATGATCACAGCTCAAAACCATGGTTTTGCAGCTCAAGAGTCAAGCCTGCCAAGTACGCTTCGTGCCACGCACAAATCGTTATTTGACGGAACGCTTCAAGGTATTCATCGTACAGATAAACCTGCGTTTAGCTTCCAGGGTCACCCTGAAGCAAGCCCTGGTCCGCACGATGCAGCCCCATTATTTGACCACTTCATCGATTTGATGCAAGCGCGTAAACACTAATTTAACTGGAGTAATAATGCCAAAACGTACCGACATAAAAAGCATTCTTATCTTAGGCGCAGGCCCAATTGTAATTGGTCAAGCTTGTGAATTTGACTACTCTGGTGCTCAAGCGTGTAAAGCACTTAGAGAAGAAGGCTACAGAGTTATATTAGTTAACTCAAACCCTGCAACTATCATGACCGACCCTGATATGGCCGATGCAACATACATCGAACCTATTCACTGGGAAGTGGTAGAAAAAATTATTGAAAAAGAAAAGCCAGATGCAGTACTGCCTACAATGGGTGGTCAAACGGCATTAAACTGTGCGCTTGAACTAGACAAGCACGGTGTATTGGCTAAACATGGCGTTGAACTAATTGGTGCAACGGCTGATGCAATCGACAAAGCAGAAAACCGTGAACGCTTTGACGTAGCAATGAAAAATATTGGTCTTGAATGTCCTCGTGCTGAGATTGCTCACTCTATGGATGAAGCCAAAGACATCATAACGCGCATTGGTTTACCATGTATTATCAGGCCTTCTTTTACTATGGGCGGCACCGGCGGCGGTGTGGCGTATAACTTAGAAGAGTTTGAAGAAATTTGTGAACGAGGCTTAGATTTATCGCCAACGAACGAATTACTAATTGATGAATCACTGATTGGTTGGAAAGAGTACGAAACAGAAGTTGTACGTGATAAAAACGACAACTGTATTATTGTTTGTACCATTGAAAACTTTGACCCTATGGGTGTTCACACTGGCGATTCAATCACCGTTGCACCAGCGCAAACGCTAACCGACAAAGAATACCAAATTATGCGTAACGCCTCTATGGCAGTATTACGTGAAATTGGTGTAGAAACTGGTGGTTCTAACGTGCAGTTTGGTATTAATCCTGAAGATGGCCGTATGGTTATCATTGAGATGAACCCACGTGTATCACGTTCATCTGCATTAGCATCAAAAGCAACGGGTTTCCCAATTGCTAAAATTGCAGCAAAACTAGCAGTAGGTTATACGCTTGACGAGCTTCAAAACGACATTACTGGTGGCAAAACTCCCGCGTCTTTTGAGCCTTCGATCGATTACGTTGTTACAAAAATTCCTCGCTTTAACTTTGAAAAATTTGCCGGTGCAAACGACCGTTTAACTACGCAAATGAAATCAGTTGGCGAAGTAATGGCAATTGGTCGTAACCAACAAGAGTCGTTGCAAAAAGCATTACGTGGTCTTGAAGTGGGTGCAACGGGATTTAATCCGATAGTTGCGCTTGATGATCCTAAAGCAAAAGAAAAAATCATTCGTGAACTACGCGAGCCAGGCGCTGAGCGTATTTGGTACATTGCCGATGCAATGCGCCATGGCATGAGTGTTGATGATGTTTACGAACTGACTAAAGTTAACCGCTGGTTCTTAGTACAAATAGAAGACATTTTAAAAGACGAAGCAAAAATAGCGAAAGTAGGCATGGCGGGTTTAAATGCTGACTTCCTACGTAAACTTAAACGTAAAGGCTTTGCAGATCCGCGTATAGCAGAAATTGCAGGTGTATCTGAAGCTGAAATTCGTAAAAAACGTCATTTATTAAACATCGTGCCAGTATACAAACGTGTTGATACGTGCGCTGCAGAATTTAGCTCAGACACTGCTTACATGTACTCAACTTACGATGAAGAGTGTGAAGCTAACCCAACAGATCGTGATAAAATCATGGTTATTGGTGGTGGTCCAAACCGTATCGGTCAAGGTATTGAGTTTGATTACTGTTGTGTACATGCCTCGCTTGCGCTTCGCGAAGACGGTTACGAAACTATTATGGTTAACTGTAACCCTGAAACGGTATCTACCGATTACGATACATCTGACAGGTTATACTTTGAACCAATTACGCTTGAAGACGTACTCGAAATCGTACGTGTTGAAAAGCCAAAAGGCGTTATCGTACAGTACGGTGGTCAAACACCACTTAAGCTAGCGCGTGAGCTTGAAGCCAATGGCGTACCAGTGATTGGTACTTCACCTGATGCGATTGACCGTGCAGAAGACCGCGAACGTTTCCAACAACTTGTTGAGCGTTTAAACTTACTTCAGCCAGAAAATGCAACAGTAACTTCAACCGAAGAAGCCTTACTTAAATCAGTTGAAATTGGCTTCCCGTTAGTAGTACGCCCGTCGTATGTACTAGGCGGTCGTGCGATGGAAATTGTATACGACGAAGATGATTTACGTCGCTACATGACCGAAGCTGTACAAGCATCAAACGAAGCACCTGTATTACTGGATCGTTTCTTAGATAACGCGATTGAAGTTGACGTTGACGCAATTTGTGACGGCGAGCAAGTAATTATCGGCGGTATTATGGAGCACATTGAGCAAGCGGGTGTTCACTCGGGTGACTCAGCCTGTTCATTACCAGCACATTCTTTATCACAAGAAGTGCAAGACGTAATGCGCAAGCAAGTAACCGACATGGCGCTTGAACTTGGTGTTGTTGGCTTGATGAATACACAGTTTGCAGTTAAAGAAGACAAAGTGTACTTAATTGAAGTTAACCCGCGTGCTGCACGTACTGTACCGTTTGTATCAAAAGCAACCGGTGTGGCGCTTGCAAAAGTAGCTGCACGTTGTATGGCTGGGCAGTCTTTAGCAAGCCAAGGTATTACTAAAGAAGTGATCCCTCCTTACTACAGCGTTAAAGAAGTTGTTTTACCATTTGCTAAGTTTCAGGGTGTGGATCCAATCCGTGGTCCTGAGATGCGTTCAACAGGTGAAGTGATGGGTGTTGGTGATACTTTCGCCGAAGCATTCGCAAAAGCACAATTAGGTGCAAGCAACACTTTACCACGCGGTGGTCGCGCGCTATTATCTGTTCGTAATAGCGATAAGCCACGTATTGTTGAATTAGCCAAAATCATGACCGACTTAGGTTTTGAACTTGACGCAACTGGTGGCACGGCACAAGCTCTTGAAGAAGCTGGCATTGAAGTACGACGTGTAAACAAAGTATATGAAGGCCGCCCGCATATTCTTGATTATATCAAGAATAAAGAGTACAGCTATATCGTTAATACCACCGAAGGTCGCCAAGCGATCGAAGATTCGAAGGTGTTACGTCGTGGTGCATTGCAAAATAAAACCAACTATACGACAACCTTGAACGCGGCATTCGCTAACTGTACTGCTAATAAAGCAGATGACCGCAGCAAAGTGACGTCAGTTCAAGAGCTACATCTGCGATTGAACTAAGGAAATGTGCCAAGGCCAACTAGGGCCTTGGTGTTAAGTGAGAAAAGTATGCAATCAATTCCGATGACAGTTCGTGGCGCAGATTTACTGCGTAAAGAGCTTAACGAATTAAAAACAGTTACCCGTCCTAAAATCGTAAGTGATATTGCGGTTGCACGTGAACATGGTGACTTAAAAGAAAACGCTGAATACCACGCTGCGCGTGAACAACAGGGTTTTTGTGAAGGGCGTATTCAAGAAATTGAAGCTAAACTTTCAAATGTTCAAATTATCGACGTAACTAAAATGCCAAATACCGGTAGAGTTATTTTTGGCACTACGGTAACTATTGTAAATATAGAAACCGATGCTGAAGTAAAATACCGTATTGTGGGCGATGACGAAGCAAATATTAAAAACAACTTAATATCTGTTAACTCACCGATTGCACGTGGCTTAATTGGTAAACAAATGGACGACGCAGTGTCTATTCAAACGCCAAAAGGTATTGTTGAGTTCGAAATCATTGAAGTTGAGTATCTTTAACGCATAACTCACTTTAACGTTTTTAAATAAAAACCGATGTAATTACATCGGTTTTTTTATGTCTGTAATTTAACCTTTAATGGTAGGCGTGTTTGTACAGTATTCATATTCTATAAATATGGTCTATGTTGGTATAGTAGGTACTTATATCAATTTACTAAAAACATGAGCATTTAGCGCATCAAATAACTCGCTGATTTAATGTAATTGGTATTAACGTATTCTCTAAAAAGGAAAATATATGCCTAATATACTTTACCCAGCGCCTTTAAAAGTAGGATCAAAAATAGCAATTTGTTCACTTTCATCAGGCCTTAAAGAAAAGTACCATGCACGGTTAGACATTGTTATTAATGGATTAAAACATCGAGGATATGATGTTGTTGAAGGAGAGTTTTTACGCCAAAGCAAACCGCATGGACAGCTTAACGCTAAAGCGCACGCTCAGCAGTTAATGGGTTTTTTATTAGATGATGAGATAGATGCAATTATGCCTCCATTTGGTGGCGAGCTTGCAATGGAAATACTGCCCCTACTTGATTTTAATGCAATTAAAGAAGCAAAGCCTAAATGGTTAGTTGGGTTCTCTGATGTAAGCACCATTGCATGCGCACTCACGGCAAAATGCCAATGGGCAACACTACACAGCGCTAATCTTATGCAGTTACATCCTGACGAAAAAAGTCCTTATTGCCTGCAAATATTTGAAACACTAAGTTATGAAGCAGGTAGCAAATTTGAGCAAGGCCCGTCATCGCATTATCAAAAAAATAGACCTGATTACGTACAAAACCCAAATGCATTGTTTGAACACACAGAAGTTACTCAGTGGCAGTGTTTAAATTACTTTGATGCACGCACTATTGAAATGTCGGGTCGCTTATTTGGTGGCTGTTTAGATACAGTCGGCTTATTACTCGACTCTCCATTTTTGGCACTACATGAATTTAAAAAACACAGTGCACCCGAAGGGCTTATTTTATACCTAGAAAACTCAGAGCTGACGCCAACAACCGTTGCACGGTTTTTACTTTCATTAAAATTAGCAGGTATATTTGACGATATAAACGGTATTATTATTGGTCGCAGCGTGATCACTCAAGGTCAAGATGCTTCTTTTGATTACCGCCACGCGCTTGATGTTGCACTAGGTGGGTGTTTATTTCCTGTGATTGTTGATGCCGATATTGGTCATGCTCCACCTAACTTAAATTTAGTAAACGGCGCTACTTGTACAATCACCGCTGATATAAATGAAGGTAAAGTAGTCAAAGCCTCATTAAATACCGAGCTTTGTTAGAAGTTTATTCACTTACCTTTGATAAGTAATTAAGTTAAAGGGTATAATAAGCCCGCTTTTATAGCGCTTTAGTTCTAAAAGTACATTCTCAGGGCGGGGCGAAATTCCCCACCGGCGGTATGTTTAATGTTATTTATAACTTAAACGAGCCCGCGAGCGCTTTATTTAACTTATTTTCTCGGTTAAGTAAAGGTCAAGCAGATCTGGTGAGATGCCAGAGCCGACGGTTACAGTCCGGATGAAAGAGAATATGGCTTATTATACTAATATCAATTTTATTAAAGACACGATCATTGTATCGCGTTAAGTGAGCTATTTTTCTAGCGTTATAATAGGTCACTAATTTAATGCCGTTGGTATAACACTGTACGCTGCTTTTTGCTGCGTGCTTTTTGTTATTTTATTTAAGCTATTTTGGTAGTGATCGTTTTAAATTTAAAGCGATATATTACTGATCCTTTCACAGTCCTGAATCTATTATTTTTTATTTGGAATATAATGATGATTCAGTCTCTACTTACTCAATTCGGCGAAAGCCATATCCGCGTACAAAGCGCAATTACTGCACTACAGCAAGGGCAAGGCGTACTTGTTGTTGATGATGAAAACCGTGAAAATGAAGGCGACTTTGTATTTTCAGCTGAGCATTTAACGACTTCTCAAATGGCCGAAATGATCCGCGAAGGCAGCGGTATTGTTTGCTTATGCATGGGGGAGGAGCGCATTAAACAGCTCGACTTACCGCAAATGGTAACCCACAACACCAGTCAAAATAACACCGCTTATACAGTCACTATTGAAGCTAAGCATGGTGTTACAACAGGTGTGTCTGCTGCTGATAGAGTAACTACTATAAAAGCAGCGACAGGCGATAACGCTAAACCAAGTGATTTATCGCGCCCTGGGCATGTATTTGGTTTAAAAGCACAAACGGGCGGAGTATTAGTTCGTCGTGGTCATACCGAAGCATCCGTTGATTTAATGCAACTTGCCGGCTTAAAACCATTTGGCGTAATTTGCGAACTAACAAATCCAGATGGTTCAATGGCGCGCTTACCTGAGGTGAGTGATTATGCTAATAAACATAATATGACTGTGGTTTCTATTGAAGATTTAGTGCAATACATTCAGGCTGCGCAGCTTCAAGTAAGTTAAACTGCTTTAAAGCAAAAAACCACTTATTTAAATAAGTGGTTTTTTAATATTGTTATCATTTAAGTTTATAACGTATTACTTATAAAACCTGAATAACTTGCTCTTTTGCTAAGCGAGATTTAGGTAATTTAGCATTATAATCCTCAGCGCTATCGTGATAGCCAAGTACTAATGCCACGTCGCATACGTAACCATCAAGTTCTTTTTCAAAAACTTCGCCAATCAGCTCGGCATCTACGCCTTCCATTGGAGTAGAGTCAACACCTAAGCGTGCAGCTGCATGCATAGTGTTACCCAGTGCAATGTAAGTTTGTGCTTTAGTCCACTCTTCATTAACGCCTTGCTCATCAGTATTCATATCAACAAACGCGTAAGCACCAAAAGCTTGTTCGCGATTTTCTGCTTTAGTACGACCATTTTTAATATCTGCATCAATTACTTGTGCGTAATCATCGCGGGTATATTTAGGGTTGTGAGCAAATAATATTATATGCGAAGCTGTTTTAATGTGTGGCTGGTTAAACGCAAATTTATTAGCAAATGTACTATGCATACGCTCTTTAGCCTCATCAGATTCAATAACTATAAACTTCCAAGGCTGCGAGTTAATAGATGAAGGAGACAATCGCATAGCCTCATAAATAACGGCTAAATCGTCTTGCGATACGCGCTTAGTGGCGTCGTAACGTTTTGCAGTGTAGCGTTTTTCTAAGTCATTAATAATTGGGTGAGCCATTTTTAATCTCCAAAAGTTATAGGGTTTGCGATTAAAAGTACGTGTTAATTACTTTATGCGAAGATAATACAGCTTGCTTTGCATTAGATAAACAGCATAATTATTGAATCATTATCAAATATAAATAGATAATATGAACATAGAAGATTTAAAACTTATTTTAAAAGTCGCTGAGTTTAGAAGTATTACGCTAGCAGCTGCTAAGTTAGATATGCGTACAGCCACAGCAAGCGCCGCTATTAAACGCGTGGAGTCAGCGCTTGGTAGCGAGCTGTTTGTTCGTACCACACGTCATTTGAGGTTGTCGGCTGCTGGGGAGCGCTACATACCACAATGTGAACAGGCTTTAGCAGTGCTTGAGCTCGCAAAACAAAACCTTAAAGGTGAACACGACGAAATAGAAGGCGAATTGCGTGTTGCACTTTCATCTGACTTAGGGCGTAACTTGGTGATCCCATGGATTGATGAACTCATGGACACTTATCCAAAGCTAAGTTTAAGAACCCATATAAGTGATAGCAATATCGACTTTTACCGTGACTCAGTTGATATAGCGCTTCGTTATGGCTCGCCTAATGATGCAAGCGTTTATGGTTTTAAAATTTGTAACGTACCGCGCTTGTTGTGTGCTAGCGAAGAATACCTGCTACAAAATGGAAGCCCTGTGCATCCCGATGATTTAGCGTCGCATCAAGGTTTGTTTTATCAGTTGCAGGATATTATAAATAATACGTGGGAATTCACCGATGGTGAATCAAAATATAAAGTTAAAATGGATGGCAGGCGCGCCTCAAACGATGGCGATTTAGTCAGGCGCTGGTGCGTTGCGGGTAAGGGCTTAGCTGTAAAGTCGGCACTTGATATAGCTGACGATTTACTTAATGACAGGGTAGTTACTGTTATGCCAAATTATCAACATGTTAATGGTGAACTTTGGCTTATTTGCCCAAGTAGGCAGTCAATAACCCCAGCGGTGCGTTTACTACGTGATGCATGCAGAGCAAAATCCCAAGCTATTTTGCAACAGTTGGTAAATAAAGGAATTATTAATAAAAGCGTACTGAGCTAATTAAGGAAGAGTTATGCAAGTTGATGATATTAGAATTTTTATTCCCTGTAAAAATTATGAGCAATCTCAGCGCTTTTATAAAGCGCTTGGATTTAAGATTGAAGATGCCTCAAATGATTTATGTGTGTGTACCTTTGGCGAATGTACGTTCTTTTTACAGCGTTATTATAATAAAACGTTTGCTGAAAACTTAATGCTGCAACTTTGTGTGTTAAATATAGATGAAGCATACGAACTCATTAGTAACCTAAACGGTTTTGATATCCGCTTTGAGGGTATAAAACAAGAACCTTGGGGTAGCGTTATTTACTTATGGGGACCATCGGGTGAGCTTTGGCACGTAACTGAATTAAATTAAAAATAAAAAAGGAATAAATGTGAAATTTAATAAATATATAATCATTTTTATGGCGACCTTACTGGCTTCTTGTAGTTCGTTTGTGAGCAACAATACAGGTAAAAATACGCAATCTAGTAGCTTAATGGATTTCTTATATCCTGATCAACAAAGTCGCTCTACCTATAAACCTGAAATACCTGTTTTAAAACTCCCTGTTACTGTTGGAATTGCATTTGTACCGTCTAAAAACTGGCAGCCAGACGGGTTAGAGACCCAAAACCAAGTTGAGTTACTCGAAAAAGTAAAAAAGTCATTTCTACAATATGATTACATTGACCGCATTGAAGTTATACCAAGTACCTATTTAAAAGGAGGTGAAGGCTTCGCAACACTCGAGCAAGTCGGGAGGCTTTACGATGTAGATGTAATGGCACTGGTTTCATATGATCAAGTTACGCAATCTTATGAAAACAATGCAGCCTTACTTTATTGGACAATAGTGGGTATGTACGCTATTCCAGGTAATGAAAATACAATACAAACCTTTGTGGATACAGCTGTTTTTGATATTAAAAGTAGAAAAATGCTATTTAGAGCACCTGGTATAAGTAAGCTTGAAAAAAGAACAACAGCAATAGGTATTGATGAAACGTTATCTGAAAAGTCGGCTGAAGGTTTTAATCTAGCGGTTAGTGATATGAGTACTAATTTAGATGCAGAACTAGCAAGCTTTAAAACACGTGTTAAAGAAGAAAAAATTGCAAAAATCGAAAATAAAGATGGCTCTAGTAGCGGTGGCTCTTTGAGTATTTATTTACTCGTTTTGTTGTCGTTATTAGTTATGCGTAGCAAAAAAAATTAAAGTTAATAAAAAACTAAGTATTTTTAATAATGCCACTGGCTTAGAGCTAGTGGCATTATTCTTTATTAGCTAACTTAGCTTTTTATTAAAAAACTCAACGGTACGTTGCCATGCAAGCTCGGCATTGTCTTTATCATATCGACCTGTAGAGTCGTTATGAAAACCATGATTTGCCCCTTTATACATATGCATAGTGTATTCAACGTTATTGGCTTTTAAGTCTTGTTCGTACTGTGGCCACGACGCGTTTACACGTTTATCCAGCTCGCCTAATTGAATCATTAACGGCGCTTTAATATTTTTACGTAAACTTCCACTGGCTGGAGTGCCGTAAAAAGGTACGCCGGCGCTGATTAAATTACTATCTACAGCCGCTAAATAGTTAACAATATAGCCACCAAAACAAAAACCGACAGCGCCTAACTTACCGTTACTGTTAGCATGCGATTTTAAAAAGTGCGCTGCGGCAACAAAATCGTTTTGAATTTTAGCGCGATCCATGGTTTTTTGCATAGCGCGTCCTTCATCATCATTACCAGGGTAGCCACCCAGTGGAAAGAGCGCGTCGGGAGCAAACGTAATAAAACCGACCTTAGCTAAGCGCCTTGCTACGTCTTTTACGTAAGGATTTAAACCACGGTTTTCGTGTATCACAAGTACAACAGGAAGCTTACCTTCTATGTTTTTAGGGGTTGCTAAGTAACCTTTGCCTTTACCGTGCCCGTCTGGCGAATCGAATTCTTCGTATGTTGCTTTAATATCATCGTCATTAAACGATACTTGTTCAGCAAGTGCATAGTTAGGTAATAATGCTGATGTAAGTACAGCCATCGAAAAGCCAAGAGCAGCAAGGCCACCGAGTTTTTTCATAAAAGTACGTCGGTCCATTAAACCGTGGGCGTATTCGTCATACCAATCAAAGGCTTCTTGAGGAATATGATCAGAGGGAGATGTATTCATGGCTGTTCCTTAATTTTATTATGTCTATTTATTATTTAAATACCATAACGTATTAGGGATAAAAAACGAGCAATATTTCTCTCAATTATTAGGACTGTTGCCAAAGTTATCCTGCGTGTTAAAAAATAAGTAATAGAAGTATTGTTAGTAAATAGGTGAATATTATTTTTAAGCTAAAAATAAAAAGCTCGGCATAATATGCCGAGCTTTTTTGGTTGGGATGTTACTTAATTTAGCTGTGAGTAGGCGCTGGTTGAGCATCTAATAGTGGTGGCTTGCCACGCATTTTACGTACTAATCGTTTAGCATCTTCTAGTGCAACGTACTGGCACGGTATAAGTATCAGTGTAATTACTGTGGCAAATAACACACCAAAAGCAAGTGATACAGCCATTGGGATAACAATTTTAGCTTGTAAACTCGTTTCAAAAATAATTGGCATTACACCAATAAAGGTAGTGATTGAGGTGAGTAATATTGCTCTAAAGCGACGAGCACCGGCTTGCATTACAGCATCCTTAATCGAAACACCTTCAGCGCGGGCTTTGTTTACAAAATCAACCATAACGAGGGAGTCATTTACGACCACACCCGCTACAGCAATAATGCCAAACATAGATAAGCTACTCATGGTCATGCCTAAAATCATATGCCCAAACATGGCGCCAACTACACCAAACGGAATAACCGACATTATAATAAGTGGCTGCGAGTAAGATCTAAGCGGAATGGCTAACAAGGCAAATATAATCATCATTGATATACCAAAATCACGAAGCTGCTCTGAAGCGCTATCCATCTCTTCTTGAATGCGCCCAGCTACATCACTTGTAACGCCAGGGTAGCTTTTAAGTAATGTTGGTAAGTATTCATCACGAATTTCTTCTGCAATTGCAAATGGTTCGGCTTGGTCAGTATTTACCGCAGCCCATACGTTTACAGTACGTTTAGAGTTTTCGCGGCGAATACGGTTAACACCGTCAACAAGCTTAACTTCGGCTACTTCACTTAGCGGTACTTCAGCGCCAGTAGGTGTAATAATACGCACACTTGCTATGTCACTTATTGAGTTACGTTCGTCTTCTGGATAGCGGATCATAACTTTAATTTCTTCGCCTTCACGCAATATTCGCTGCGCTTCTAAGCCGTAGTAACTAAAGCTAACTTGCGATGCTACATCAGCAAGCGTTAAACCCATGCTGTAAGCGAGTGGTTTTAAATCAAGTTGCACTTCGTCGGTAGCGCTTTGCATTGAATCGTTTACGTCGCCAACGCCTTCCATTGTTTGTAATTTGGCTTTTAATTTACCAGCCACTTCTTTTAGCTCGTCAGCATTTTTGCCTTCAAGTTTAAAGCTAACGTCGCCATCATCTCGACCGCCATTCATTATACTGTCTTGAATGGTCATGGTTTTAATGCCTGGTAAAGCGGGCATTTGCTCACGCCATAATGCACTTAGGGCAAAGGTGTCGATAGGGCGTAAGTCAGGCTCTACCAAAATGGCCATAATATTTGCTTCAGTTCGCCCGCGCAGGCTTACCGATAAATCGCGGATCATCGGTTTACCGTATTGCTCTTGTAGTTGCTGATCGACCTTTAACAACACGCTTTCTATTTTACGTGCAGTTTCAAGCGTTGCTTGCTCAGATGAAGCAAGGTTCATTTCTATATCAATACGTGGAAAGTCGTGCGGTATTTTAGGGTTTGGTACAAACTTAACTAAACCACCTGCAAACATACCTGCGCTTACAATAAGCAAACACATAAAGCCAACAATTACGGTATAGCGGTAGTGAATACAGCGGCTAACAAAAGGAAGGTAGTAGTTATTCACAAAGCCTTTTAAACCACTATCAATCACCATACGTAAGCGATGTAATGGATTTTTAGGATTTGGTTTACGCGGGTTCATTGCTGCAATATGCGCAGGTAAAATAAGTTTTGATTCAATGAGTGAAAAAATCAAACATAAAATAATCACGCCACCAATTGCCTTAGAAAAAGCAGCACCAGGGCCGGTTGCGAGTGTTTGTGGTAAAAATGCCGCAATAGTTGTTAGTACACCAAAGGTTGCTGGCATCGCAACACGTTTTACGCCGCGTACTACATTATCAAGTGTATGGCCGTATTTTTCTATTTCGGCACTGGCTGACTCGCCCACAACAATGGCGTCATCCACTACAATCCCGAGTACAAGTATAAAGGCAAAAAGAGAGGCTAGGTTAATTGTTACGTCTAAAAAGCCAATGGGCATAAACAAAAAGGCACCTAGAAAAGACACCGGTAAGCCCATCATTACCCAAAATGCCAAGCGTAGTGGTAAAAATAGTGCCAGCACTATCATTACTAACAAGCCACCCCAAATCATGTTATCGACCATCATATCAAGTCGACCTTCAAGGTAGTAAGTTAAATCAACAATAGGGGATAGCTTAACACCTGCTGGTAAAAGTGGCTCTTTAGCCGCCATGTAGCTTTTAAGAACTTTTGCTACATCGGTAATATCTTGATCTTTTGATGCATTAACTTCAAACGAGAGTGAATTTTTACCATTGTATTTTGAATACTGCAGACCTTCTTCAAAGCCATCATTAATAGTTGCAACATCGCCTAAATAAATTTGTGCGCCATCAGCAAGGGTAATAAGGGGGAGTTTTTCAAACTCAAAACCACGGTAGGCTTGTTTTTCAACACGCATCGAAATATAACCGTTTTCAGATCGTATTTGCCCCGCCGACATATTGGCCGAAAAGTTTTGTACAGCGCCTGCAATATCTCTAAATGTTAAGCCATATTCGCGCAGTTTATCAGGGCTGACTTCTATGCCAATTTCGTACTCTAAACCGCCGTTAAAATTAACAAGGTTAACGTGAGGCAGTGCTTGTAACTCGTCTTTTATATCGTTGCCAAGCTCTTTTAACTGGTAGTTACTCATGTCGCCATAAAGCGCGAGTATCATTACCTCTTGCTCAAACTTATCGCGGCGAACAACAGGGCGCTCCATTCCCGCAGGAAAGGTGTTTATTGAATCAACTTGTACTTTAATTTCATCAAGTACTTCTTGTGGATTGTATTGTTCTTCTATTTCAATCCACGCTTGTGAAAAACCACGGTTAGAGTAAGTAATTAGGCGTTTAATGCCTTCAATACCTTCGAGGTTTTCCTCAACTTTTATGGTTATTCCTTCTTCAACTTCTTGCGGGGCTGCACCTGGGTAAACCGCTTGTACGCTTATCCAGTTACTTTCAAACTGTGGGAACATTTGTTTGCGAATTGTCATCGCCATTAAAATACCACCGACTAATATAAATATCATTAGTAGGTTGGCAGCAACCGGGTTTCGGGCAAACCATGCTATTAACCCTGTTTCACGAGTGTTCATGATTATTCCTCTTTCAGCGCAAGTTGAGTTACATCAGTTTTATCAGGCGCAATATCTTCAACTTTTACTGCCATACCTTCAGTTGGATACTCAAGCGCTGAGGTAACAATTTGCTCGCCATTTTTTAGCCCTTGGCTGGCTATAATCATGCCGTTTTGTTCGCGTATAATATTGAGAGTTTTAAACGATAATGTTAAATCGTCATTTAAAATTACAATTTTATTATCTTTAACTAAATGGTGCGCAACAATAATTGCGTTATCAAGCGGGCGACCTTCAATGGTAGCGTTAATGTATGAACCAAAACGAAGAGGGCGTGTTTTATCGCCATAAGGTGTTGCAAGTTGTGCAACCAAGTAGCTCATACGGCTTGTTTGATCAACCACACCTTCGGTGCGAATTACTTTGGCTTGCCACATTGTTTGCTTACCCGCGTATTCTGCGTTAAATGTAACATTTGAGCCTACGCCGCCGTTTTTTAAATATTGTAGTTCTTGGTCGGCAACGGGTAAACGTACCTCTGCAACTGAGGTTGCACTCAATGCACCAAAACTATTACCTGGGTTTACTACTGAACCCAAGCTAATTGTGCGTTCATTAATAATGGCATCGTATGGGGCTTTAATATAAGTACGTTCAAGATTGCGGCTAGCACGTTTAACACTTGCTTGAGCAGAGCGGTAACGCGCTAGTTTTTCGGCCAGTTGTGGTTTACGTAAATAAAGTTCTGAGGCGATAGCTTCGCTTGAGTCCGATTTAATACGCTCCCATTCAGCTTTTGCTACATGTGCTTGTGCGCGTTCTATTTCAAGTGCTGAGCTTGCTTGTGCTAAACCTGCTTGCGCTTCAATAAAGTCTGCCTCGTAATCATTTGCATCAATTCGTGCTAAAATATCGCCTTGCTTTACAAACGCGCCTTCAACAAATTGATCTGATACCGAAATAACTTGCCCACTAACTTGTGCTATCAGCTCGGTACGGTCCTTTGGTTTTACTATGCCGTACGATTTAACATCGAGCGTTATAGAATCTAAAAGTATGCTTTGTGTTGCAACTAAAGGGCGTAAATCTTGCTCTGGCTTTTCTTCGGGTGGTTTTTTCATTGCCATAAAGGCGAAAGCTAAAGCAATACCGCCTGCTAAAACAGCAATTGGGAGTATTATTTGTTTTGTAGTAGCCACAAGGCATTCCTTCATAATTGGTGGTGACAGAGCAATAATACGCAATAAAGTGTTTACAAGGCGTTTTAAGATGTAACAAAGCATTACATATGTACATTACAACTCAACATGCGGCTAATTACGTTCCTAAAAAGGAATTAAAGTAAGTGTGTTTTATTCAGAGGATATTATGAAAACCGAATCGATGAGTTGCAGGCTAGGCTGCGGCGCATGTTGTATTGCGCCAAGTATTAGTTCGCCTATTCCAGGTATGCCAAATGGTAAAAAGGCCGGAGAGCGCTGTATTCAGCTGGACGAACGTAATTTATGTAAGTTATTTGGTGATTCAAGCCGACCTAAAGTATGCAGTGATTTTAGCGCCACGCTTGATGTGTGCGGGTCAACAAATGCACAAGCTTTAGCACTTATTACAGAGCTTGAAGAGCTAACTTAATCCTCGTTTTTAATACACATCTATTTACAATATATTATTAATAAAAATCTTCACAAGGTTATTAAAAGCAGTCGTTAATTTATTTGATGGTGAAATATTAGACATATTTAATTTTGTTGCTAATATAGGAAATTGTAAGATACTTTTTATAAATCTCATTTATAGGTGATTTCGTTCAATCTTAATTTTTAAAAGGAAAGAAAAATGAAAAATTTACTTACAGCATTTACATTAGGTGTGACTTTATTAGGTTGTTCAAACTTACCCATTAAAACCGATATTAAAGAAGACCATTTTAGACTCGAAAACTTTAAAAGAGAGCAGGGAGTAGATCTAGAATATGTCCACTTGATGTGCTTTAACAAAAAACCTACACAATGGGCTGAACCAAAGCAGTATATCAGTGGTGATCATGATTTATGGGTAAAGGCGAGTGTTTCAAACCCTGATGTTTTAAATAGTCAAAAAGAAGCTTTTGTTAATTTTAACGTTAATTTAGATTCTGATAAAAGCTACATGCTAAATAGAAAAAGGGAAGGGGATAAAATATCAATCTGGATACAAGAAGTTGAAACCGGTACGGTTGTTTCGCAGGTTCTTACAGATGAGCTTAGTCGCCCTTTACAAATTGATAATGAGCTAAGAAAAAGACAATGTCGTTCTGGTTCAATATAAGCTGAGTAATCAAAGCTCTTAATATTTAGTATGCCGTTTATTTTTTGCTGAATATTTATTCAAAGACCTGTCTTAAATAAACAGGTCTTTGAATGTGATAGCTCAATTCTACCAACTATACGTTGCGCTTAACGTATATTGCTCACCTCGCCCTGGTGTACCAGGTATCTCTTCAAACGATTCACCCCATAAGTTATCTGCTGCTAAAGTAATAAATAAGTTTTTTAGCATTGGCGGCGTAATTTTTAACGTTAAATGGGTAAATAAAGCATCGTCGTCACTACCGCGCAGCGCATTTTCGTGCTGTTTGCGCCACTCGTTATCTATTCTAAACTGCAATATATCAGTAGGATTCCACACTGCGCCGAGTGTTAGGCGGTGATCAGGAAAGTTTAATGCGTAAAAACTAGCGTCAATATCTGCCGCACCGTAATTTTCTGATTTATGAAGGTAGGTGTAACTCGCTACAATTTCGGTTGTTTCAAAGTGTTTAGTTGCTAAGAACTCAATGCCCGTCGTATTTATATCTACAGGGTTTGCAAAGCGCGCAGAGCTTGAATCAAAATTAAACGTCCAATCGGTTAAGTTGTCATCTTTGCGATAAAAAATAGCCGAATTAAGTTGCCAAGTTTGCTCATCAACTAATAAACCTAGCTCTAGGCTTTTAGTCGTTTCGCGCTCAAGGGTGTAATTACTTCTAAATAACCCGCCCGAATCACTTCCGCCAATGGCGGTATAGCCTGCTACTTGGCTTGCCTCTGCGTACGATAAATAAAACGTGCGCTCAAAACCTTTGCTGTTTTGTGTATTAAGCGTTATATCACCAATAAGTGACAGTTCAGAGTCGTCTCTATTTGTATCGTCAAACGCAGCGCCTAAACGAAATGTAAGTTGTTTATTATCCTCAAGCGCCATTTTGTATTCAGGCAATACGCTTAATTTATAATACTTACGAGAGGTAAAGTTGTTTTCAAGCGTGGTAGATTCAATTGAGTCGTCAATAAACTGTGCTGAATAATTTACAGCAAATACATCGCTTTGAGCATGATGCCCCGATAGCGCTAACGACTTAACTTCACTTTTGTGAAACGCTTCAAAAGCGCTTGGATTTTCGCGAGAGTAAATATAATGATCGTCGTGTGTGCGGTAATAAGCCGACACTTCAAAGTTACTATCCTGCGCATAATTTTGCTTATGGTTTAGCATTAATAAGCGGGTTTCTAGCTCTTCTGTTTCGTTAACGCCAAATGGAGTGTACAAATTTGGCCAACCAAAAAACTTATCTTGTGAGCCAAAAAACAAATCGGTTTGAGAATCAGCGCCAGCTAATTGAACGCGACCCGATGCACGTGTAAAGTCGTGATCGCCGTTATCAATAGTGCCATCGCTTTGTGAGTGAGAAATCTCGCCTTCAAAACCAAGCTTCCAATCCTTTGCGCCTTCTAGGGGCATACTTACACCCGCATGTAAGCTTTGTAAGTTAAAATCATTTGTGCCAGTACCTACCGATACACTGCCGCCCGTGCTAATTGGTTTCCAGCCAAACGATACAGTGCCTACAGAGCTATTAGCACCATTAAGCGCATTGTCTGCGCCTGTTAAAATATAAGGGCCGGTAAGCATTTGCGGTGCAATAGGAATTTCAGCAAAGTAATGCCCAGACTGTGGGTCAAGTAAAGTAGCACTACCAACTCTAAAGCCGGTATTTTCAAAAATACCGCCACGTATAGTTACATCGGCTTGCGCTTCAGCCATATTACGTGATTGCAAATCAACACGTGGGTCATACTCTAAATTAGATACTGGAGAGTCAAATGTACCTACAGGTAATGTGTTTGCAGTGGGCGATGCCTCAACCGTTATTTTTTCTATTGCCGGTGATGCTTCAGTTTTATCAGTTATAGCTTCGCCGTAGGCAAAACTGCTCGCGCTGCATAGCAGTGCAGGGAGTATAAAGTGCGGTGACCATTTCATGTTGTGTGTCTCATTTTTTATATGCAATTACGGTAACAATTAAATTCAGAACACACTTTTAAGGCGTGATAAAATAATTCAATTAAACAACTGCGATTTTGGCGCGATTGTACATTAATTCATTAAAAACTGCATTTGATAATCATTTGCAACGTTAATGCATCTAACAAATTTGGTCACATTTATTATGAATATAAAACAGCAAGATACTATTTACTTTGCAGGTGGCTGCCTGTGGGGCGTGCAAGAGTTTTTAAAGCACTTACCTGGTGTGATAAGTACTGAAGCAGGGCGGGCTAATGGAAAAAACGATAATACACAAGGTGAATACGACGGTTATGCTGAGTGTGTAAAAGTAATATTTAGTACAAAAGCGGTTAGCTTAAACGAGCTGTTTGGCTTCTTTTTTGAGATTATTGATCCGTATAGCGTTAACAAACAAGGGGATGACGTAGGCCCTAAATA
Source organism: Pseudoalteromonas sp. GW168-MNA-CIBAN-0100 (assembly GCF_040309225.1). Lineage (NCBI taxonomy): Bacteria > Pseudomonadati > Pseudomonadota > Gammaproteobacteria > Alteromonadales > Pseudoalteromonadaceae > Pseudoalteromonas > Pseudoalteromonas sp. GW168-MNA-CIBAN-0100. Next base: position 93,241 of record NZ_JBEOOL010000015.1, read on the forward strand.
TCGCACTGCCATTTATAGCAAAAGCCAAGATCATTTAAAGGTTGCTAGCAATTATATAAGCCAGCGAAGTGATGCTGATAAGATTGTGGTAGGAGTAGAGCTGCTAACTAACTACGTGCCAAGCGATCCTGAGCATCAAGACCGCTTAACTAATCATCCTGATGATTACTGCCACATACCGCTTGAGTTACTGCATAAGTATAAATCGTAAATTTGAGTAGTGTAAGCGCACAAAGATAAGTAATTAGAAGCTATCGCTTCTCGCGCAAGCAAGCTTAGCGCCTACAGGTAAAAAGTTTAATCCGGTGTTTATTTTGTAGACGTGCAGTTTGCTGACGTGACGGGCGTAGCTCGTAATTACTTTATTTTAAAATTCCCAAAAATACACACCCACAAAAAAGCTCACGTACTGTGAGCTCTTTTAAAACTTACTTATAGCTAATTTTAACTTACTGCTGCTTTTGCGGCGGGAAGTTACTTAAAATTTCGCTCACTGTTTTATTAATTGATGCTTCACGTTGTTCTGGCGATTGATTTTTCTTTAATCGACCTTCTTTTGCGCCGCGCCATACTAGCTGGTTAGATTCACGATCCACAATATCGATAATCAGTGTACCCACTTCGTATTCACGCGCAGTTGTATCGCGTTGAAAACCAGTACCCCAATAACCCCAATGCGGGCGGTAGTTTATATTGAAGTTGTCTACTTCAAGCTCTTTGTCTACCGATGCATGATAGTTAACAAGTACATCAGCTTGCGCTGCATCAACTAAACTCATACCTAGTGTTTGGCTCAATTCTGCATTAACGGCAGTGCGAACACGCTTTTCCATTAGGCCATTAATTTGATAGTTATTTGTGTCTTTAGTTAGGCTGGCGTTTTCTACCCAAGCAAATGTTTTAAAATTACTAAAGTTAGCTGATTTATCGTAATCCCAATCTGGGGTTTGTGTACAGGCTGTAAGAAGTGCTAGCGCTGCAACAATAAGTATATTTTTCATTACGTTTGCTCCAATAAAATGCATTAATTTAAAATAACACACATAGTTTAAATGTGTATTATTTAAACGTCCTATATTTTAGTTTAGTTGGTTTGCCTTAACGGCCAATTAATTGTGTTCAACTTCAATCCAATCTTTTTCATCTACCCAGTTTTGTGCACCGTCTTTTACCGAGCGAATAGGCACAATGTAGTCACAACTTATTTGTGGCTTAACTGAGGCAAATATAGGCACAAAACCAAAGCTTAGTGCGGTTTCTATAATTGCTTTTTGATTTTGTGGGTCAATGTCGGCCGCTTCATCTATATAAATTGGTATACGGTATAGGTTTTGTTCCTGGTCACTCAATAAGTAACGAATAAACAACATGCCACACAATAACTTAATCGTAATACGTGTGCCGTTTGAACCCGCCGAATCTATTTTTTCAAAGTGCTCTGTTTCACCTGCGCGGTTAACCACTTCAAATCGAATATCAAATAAATCGGTAAGTGTTAAACCCGCTTTATCTGAGGCGAGTTTAATTAAGTGATCTTTCGCTTCGTTTACCGCACTTTCGCTGTACGGTTCTTGGCTAAGTAAATCAAGCGTGTCACCTTGCTCAAACTGATGCGACGTGCTGATAATGGTATCTATACTATCAACCAGCATTTTGCGCGGTATTACGTTAATTTTAAACGCTTGCAGGTTTGAAATACGGTGCTGGCTTATGCCTTTATTAAAGCTGTTCATTTCGCGGCGAAGGCGGTCTAAATCTTCTCGCAAGCCTTTAATAGTTGCGGCCACTTCGGTAAGCGCAACGCGAGCTTGGCGCTCAACCGCGTCGCGTTCGTTATCAATATTATGAAAGGCGCTTATTAGCTTTTGGTACTTAGTATATTCGTCGTTTTCGTTGTCGAATTTAGTTATACCCGCGTTATATACATGCAAATAGGTGTTGCGCACGTTTATGTCAAAATTACGCAGCTCTTGGCAGTCTTTATTAAAGTGATGAACAAGATCGCTTAAGTTATCAAAGTCGACCGTAATATCAATCATGTACGGGGTCACTTTGCCGCTGTATAAATCAAGCGTGTGGTCAATTCGCTCGCTTTTAACTTGGCGTAAGCGCTCAGTTTGGCGATTAATTTGCTCTTGTTTCGATTTAATTAACGAGCGACGATCGGCAATTGAGCCACTATTTTTTTGAATATCTTGCAAGTAGTCGTCAACTTGTTCGCGCTCAGCTAATAATTGCTCTTTTAGCATGGCTTGCGCTTCAACCGACTGCTGCATTACCTCAAACTGCTCTAAGCGTTTTAGGGCGCTCTCTGCGCTCATAAGCTCATCGTATAACGCGTCTTTTTCTTTTTGCTTGTCGGCAACGTTTGCAGCAACATCGCGCTGTTGCTTAAACTCTTTAAGTGAATGCTCAAGTGCACTGAGCTGAGCGGTTAATTGCTCTTTGTTTTCGCCGCTTTGCATTTGCACAGGCGAGAGCTTTTTAAGCTTAATGCTCGCACCTGGTAGTGTTAATACGCCGCCTTTAACGTTTTCACTTAACAGCGATAAAAATTCCCCAAACGCATCTTCGTCATCAATGGTTATATCGCCATTAGTGGTGGTTGCAAACGAGAGAATATCTGGGTTTAAAATCCGCGATATTTCTTCTACTTCTTTTAACGAGAGGTCTTCGCGCATACGGGTAAACAAATTAAACTCAAGGTTTTTAAGTTGCAGCTTTAAGCTCTTAATTTGTTTTTGTGTTTCGCTAATCCGGTAGTCAAGCGTATGTAGGCTTTGTCCTTGTGCGCTGGTTATAGAGTGTGAAAGCGACTCGTAATCTTGCTTTAACTGAGTCAGGCTGGTTTTAAGCGTGGCTTTATTTACCAGTTCAAATTCGCTTTTAAGCGCATCGTAATCTAAAAACCACTGCTCAATTTGAGTTTGTCTGCGCTCTATATCACGCGATTGCTGTACGTATAGGCTTTGCTTTTGCTCAAACTCGTGTTTTTCGTGCTCTATATCTTCAAGCGCTATACCCAGCTCATTAAGTTGCGATTCTTGATAGGTATCAAAATCAATCAGTGCTTGGTCAATTTTAGGCGCATACGCGGCTAATTTACCTTTAAGCACGGTTTGGTTTTCAAGCATTGATTCAAGCGCGGCTATTGGCTCTTGCATTGACTCAAGGGCTTTTAATTCGCGTTTTGAGCGATTTACTTTATCAAACGAGCGACGCCATACTTCATAAAAATCGACCTTAGAGTTCGACATATGGCGTTCAAACACGCGTAGCATAAAGCGTTTTACGTCGCTTGCGCCTAATTTGTGTAAATTAAGAATACGTCTAAATATTTCTTTATAAATAGAGGAGTCTTGCACATTATTGAGCGGGATCATTTTTAAGTTAATGTCGCCGTCAAAAGGCGTTGCGCCGCCAGTAAGTAGTGCGTTTAGCTCTTGTGCTTTAAGCTCAATAGGGTTGTAGTTAAGCGATTTTAAATGGTTGAACAGCTTGGTAAATTTAATAATAGTTTTACCTTGCGTGTACTGCTCTAAATCAAGCTTTCCTTGGTAACAAAAGTACTGATGCGCGTAACCGGCAATTTTACCAAGTCCCGCAACGCCTATTACTACCGAGCCATGAGGCAAGTTAGCTTCTAGTAAAATGTACGACTGATCGGATGAAAAATAAAACTTACGGGTTTCATCTAAATCGTGTCCGTCCCATTCTGTTAAGCGTAAATCGTTAATAAGCGGGAACTGCAGGGCGTTAATAACCGAGCTTTTACCGGTGTTATTGGGCGCGCAAATAGAGCTACTTTTATCAAGCGGGATCACACATTTTGCATAGCCTGCGGTGTTAAGTAGGGCGAGTTTACTTAGTCCGTATAGATTTTTCATTCCTCGTCCTCTGTAATGTAGGTTTCTTCGTTTACTTCCATGAGTGCATCTATGTAGCGGTGAATTGGCGCTTGTAACATAAAGCCGCCTTCTACTTCACGGGCTAAACCCAAGCGCACCATGCGCAGGTATACGTCTTTGCGCAAATCAGATCCCGAAAATATCTCAAGCTGATCAAACAAATGTTTGTTAATTTGCACCAGCGTTTGCATAAGCTCTAAATCGTTTACGTCGTCAAACAATGCGCGCATTGGGTCTTTACCCGTATTGGCGTAGTGCTCAATTAAAATGTAAATGGTGAGTGCGATAGCGCGAGATATTTTGCCCATATTGGGTGTGCTTTCGTCGCTACCAAAGTAATAAAAGCCACGGCTGTCGCGTTTTAAATCGTTACCTAAAGCGGTAAATAGGGCGGTGTAGTCTTCTATGTGTTGGTCAAGCTCTTGCCACATTACGTTGTCTTGCTCGCAAATGTGATAACCCGCTACTAATTTTTTATTAATGGCTTGTAGGTGGGTTAGCTCGTCTAAGTTTATGTGTGTCATGGTTTATTTACCTGCCTTTGAATCTGGCTGAGGCTCTGAATTAAATGGATATAAAGAAAAGTGCTGACCGGCAATTTTTACGCGGGCTTTTTCATCGCTTTGAATTATTTTAATATCGCTGTCGCTGACCAATTTTTGATACAAAAATAGCATTTCGTCGGCATCGAGATCTGGGTAGCTTTCGTCTAAAAATTGCAGCAAGGGCTGTGGCTTTTTGCGTTTTTTATTAAAGCGCTTAGCAAAGCTAGTTTTAACATCGTTGTAGTCAGGAATATTAGGCGTAACAAATGCAGGCACGTCTTGTTGATCTGGCAATTGGTATTCTTCGTGTTCAAATTCAACCAAGCTTGCCATGTAAGCCACAATATGGCGTTGCTGACCAAGCGAATATCGCTGTGCGTCGCTCACAAAATGTGGCTGCACCGCACTTAGCATATTGTCTACGCCATTTTTGCGCACAAGCCCAAGTACTTTGGCTGCTTGGCGAGTAATTAAGTTATTACGGCGTAACTCTTCGCGCAGCGGCATAAGCATATCGGCACTTTTACGTAAGCTTTCTCGACCCACTAAATGCATTTCGAGTATACGGGTACGTAATTGCTCAAGCATACGTTTGTCGTTGTACGCTTTACCTGAGCGCTCAATGTGCAGTATTTGCTTACTTATTTGCTCTTCAATGAGGGTAAAACACGCATGAAATTCACCACGAATATCAATCATTTCAAGCATGGGCTCTATGTATTCGTCAAACGCTTCTATTACCGCTTTATAACGCTTTTGCAGCGATTGCACCGCATTATTAGATTTAGCTTGTTCAACAATATTTAAAATAGCGTTTTCGTTGTGCGTATAGAGCTTCATTATTTTACGCACCCGATCATCCATAATGCGGCTGTAGCGCCGTAAATCGTCAAAGTCTTCTATTTCGCCAGCGTTATCTAGGCGGTTACCTAAACGTGCGAGGTCGTCGACTAATACGCTAATTTCTTGCGCTAAGCCTAAATGCTCTTCTTGCAGTAAAAACGTAGCAAAATCGGCAATGGCACGATTTATTTCAAGCTGTGAGGATTTAGCCAGTGGAATTAAAATATCTTGGTTTAACAAACGATTTGTTTCTTTATAAATGCGTTCGTTTGACCACGTAGGCTGCTTTTGCTTAATCGCGTTTTGTACGTCTTTTAGGCTAAAGTCAGCCATTTTAAAACGTTTAAATAATAGCTCTAATACACCCCAATGTTCGGTTATGGTGTTTAGCAGCTTTTTAGCTGGGATCATAAGAGGTTACAACATCCTAGTATTTTATTATTGAGTTCTTTTAGAAGACTCATTATTACGTATTTTTAATTAACCTTGTCTGTATATAGTATTCGTTTTTAAGACCATTTAATAATAGTTTTTGCATAGAGGCAGTGCTAAAATTCGCGCCGAAAATAGGCACATGAAATGGAATGTTATTTGTGTGTTCTTTAAAACTATATCAAAGGTTGTTTAACTACCATGGTTTCCTCGATTATTCTAACCCTGATAGCGATTGCATTTTTACTGATCGTTATAGAAGATATAATCCATGTCAATAAAGCTAAAACCACGCTGTTTTTTGGTACGCTTTGCTGGATTCTTCTTTTTATATACCCTCTACACGGGCAAAGCCCCGATACGATTCAACACCTTTTAAACGAAAATATTTTAGAAATTGCCTCTCTATGGCTATTTTTAATGGCTGCAATGACCTTTGTAGCGTATTTAAATTCAAAGGGGTTTATAGAAAATATTGTGCACCGTGTTATGCCAAAAAGTATTAGCGAAAAAAAGCTCATGTTTTTGGTGGGTGGTTTTGCATTTTTGTTTTCGTCGATTTCAGACAACGTAACAGCTACGCTTATATCGCTCGCGGTTGTTATGTCGTTAAAACTTGAACCTAAAAAGCTCATTAAATACGCCACGCTTATTGTGTTTGGGGTTAACTCAGGTGGGGTATCGCTAATAACAGGTGACGTAACCACACTGATGATATTTTTAGATGGCAAAGTAACCATTGCTCATTTATTACTACTTATAGCGCCAGCTCTTGCAAGCGTTATGCTGCTAGCTGCGTTACTGTCTATCGGTATGAAAGGGCGTGTTGAGTTTGCTGGTGCAGGTAAAACCCGCATTGAAAAAACCGACATTACCATCGCCGTTATATTTTTATCTACCGTAGTGAGCACACTTATGCTGAGTGTAGTTTACAGCGTACCGCCTTTATTAACCTTCTTGTTTGGCTTATCAGTGATGTTTTTAGTAGCGCAATTTTTAATGCGCAAAAAAGACATTAACAAAGACATAATCGATTTTGTTCGCGATATAGAATACGACACATTATTGTTTTTTGTAGGTGTACTTTTACTTGTTGGCGCACTTAAAGAAATTGGTATGTTGAGTAAATTTACCGACCTATATACGGTAATGGCACCTGAATACGCAAACTACTTAATGGGCATATTATCAGCAGGGGTCGATAACGTACCGCTTACTGCTGCTTTATTAAAAGCCGATATAGTAATGAGCCAACAACACTGGTTGTCGTTTACTTATGCAACGGGCGTGGGCGGTTCAATGCTTATCATTGGGTCGGCTGCGGGCATTATTGCCATGAGCAAAGTTAAAGCGCTTACCTTTATGAGCTACTTGCGTTTATCGCTGCATTTATTAATTTGTTACACGGTTGGATATGCGGGCTCGTATTACATGGGCAGTTTTATTTAACTCATAAATTATTAAATGCTTGACAGCTAGACGTCTAAACGATAACTTTCAAAGCCCCGCTACTTAGTGGGGTTTTGTTTTATTAGCCACTGGTTAATAAAGCATTCAGAAGAGGTGCGATACTTAGGTACTTAATGTTAGGCGACGAAAGCCGATGATCATTAAGGAGGGAAGTACTCGCCGAGGAAAATAATGGTACGTCGTCATTATTTTTCGGTTTATGGGGCTGAATCCTCAAAACTGTCACCAATATAGGTGGAGAGCTTCTGGCAGTGGACTTATCTTCAAGCATTCCTTTGCCAAGTTCTTCTTGTTTTATTGCGATTTGGATATCGCGAAAGGAGACTAAATGACTACCCAATCAGCGCCACAAACAGTGCCTCAAACAGAGTTAAGCGCAAAATCAGACTACATCGTTGCCAAATTTGGCGGAACAAGTGTTGCAAACTTTGAAGCGATGAGTCGCTGTAGCGAAATTATTGTTGCAGATAAAAGCGTACGTATTGTTGCCGTGAGCGCTAGTGCCGGCGTAACTAATCATTTAGTTGCACTGTGTAAATCAAGCATTACCTCAAGTGAGCGCCAAGAGCACATAAACGGCGTGCTTGCTATTCAACAAACTATTTTAGATGAGTTATCGCTAGATGCCGATTTAGCGGTTGGCTTTAACGAAACCCTAAAAGCATTTCAAACATTGGCTCAAGAGCCACTAACAACCGATCAGCAACACGACGAGCTACTTAGCTTTGGTGAGCGTTTATCGTCGTATTTGTTTGCTCAGGTACTGCGTTTACAAGGTTTAAACGCCGATCGCTTTGATGTGCGCAAGGTGCTTAAAACCGACAGCCAATTTGGTAAAGCAACGCCTAATGTTGCAGCCACAGCGCAAGCTGCTAAAGAGCATTTAATTCCGTTATTAGACGCTCAAGTAATTGTGACTCAGGGCTTTATTGGCAGTGACGAATACGGCCAAACCACAACGCTTGGACGTGGTGGTTCTGACTATAGCGCTGCATTATTAGCTGAAGCAATCAACGCTAAAAGCGTGCATATTTGGACCGACGTAGTGGGTATTTTTAGCACCGACCCGCGTTTGTGCGCAAAAGCGACGCCAATTGCACGTTTAAGTTTTGACGAAGCCGCTGAAATGGCGACCTTTGGCGCAAAAGTATTGCACCCAGCGACTATTTTACCAGCGAGCCGTAGCCACATTAATGTATTTGTAGGCTCTAGCCGAGAGCCTGAGCGTGGCGGTACGTGGATTGAGCGCGAAAAATCGCAGCAACCAGGTATACGCGCAGTAACGCAACGTAAAAACCAAATATTGCTTACGCTTAAAAGCCCAGAAATGCTCCTAGCAAGCGGCTTTTTAGCACGCGTATTTACACTATTAAGTGAATACAATATATCGGTAGACCTGGTAACCACATCAGAAATCAGCGTAGCTATAACCCTTGATAACGCGCAAAACGCATCGCGCCCAGAGCTTGATCAAGAATGCCTAGATAAGCTTGCAGAGTTTTGCCATGTTTCGGTAGAAAACAACCTAACACTGGTGGCACTTATTGGCTCTGAGATTCAATTACGCCAACACGAAATGAACTTAATGAGTGTACTAAAAGACTTTAACATTCGATTAATTTGTCACGGTGCTAGTAAGCACAACCTGTGCTTTTTAGTAGAGCAAACTGAGTCAGATAACGTAGTACAGTCTATTCATAGCCGTTTATTAGAAAATGATTTTGCTGCGTAAGTAACGGTTATTAAGGGGAATTATCTGGTAAAATTACCTAGTAAAGTCACTTAATAAAGTTACTTAACAAAATCATTTAATAAAAAGCATCGCCAGTCGATGCTTTTTTTATGCACCACACTTACATCAAAACAAACATTGCTGTCACTGCTATCAACTACAGTAACGCGATTACTGCAAGCACTCAGCTTTGCACTATGTAATTCGTCAAACACATTGGGGCTAAGTAATTTTGCAATAGGGCGGCTGGTGGCTTTAGCAAGTGACTCTTTTAATGTCCAAATTCTAAAAAATGTATCTGCTTGGGCTTGGGTATTAGTAGGCTTGGTGATAAGTGTAATTTCATCATTATGATAAAAATGCTTAGCGAGCTTTTCAAACGGGCGCTTTAGGCTTACTTTTTCAATATCAAACCCAAACTCACTTTTATCAAAATTTAGCGCTACGCCAACCAAACCATGCGAGTGCGAAATACAGGTATTAATAACATCACCATTTACGTGTATTTGCAGCTTTGAGCTTGCCTCGTCAAATTCGGTACTCATTTTATTAAGGGCTACGTGCGCATGTTGCGGCTGCGCTACTTTAATAAGGTGTTTTAACAATAACCGCGTCGCTAAATACTCTTGCTTAGCTTGTGGGCTTTTACGGCGGTTTATAATGTTTAACTCAAATGGGCTTAAGCAATCGGGCAAATTAAAGTCACTAAGCTCAAGTGTTTTAGCATTAAATAATAAAATACTGTTACTCGCAAAAGACAAATTTGCCAATTGAGTTGAAGTAATACTCAAGGCGTTTTTAAAATAGTGTTCAGTCATAAAAGCCCTAAAGCAAAAGAAGTCGCTGATATTGTGAGCGGTTAACGCCACTAATACAGACTGGGTACAATTTTATTACTCAGCTGGCATGAAATATGGTTTAATTCACAATAATCAAAATAATAACAGATTTGTAGATGTATGGCACAAGTGCGTGATGGGTTTCAAAGCCGACTTGGTTTTGTTTTAGCCGCTGCTGGCGCAGCAGTGGGTTTAGGTAATATTTGGGGTTTTCCTACGCAAGCGGCCAACCATGGTGGCGGTGCATTTTTACTGGTTTACTTTATTGTTATATTTTTACTTGCGCTTCCTGCGCTGTATACCGAACTTTATTTAGGTCACAAAGCACAAGCTAACCCTGTAAAAGCATTGGGCGATGCATGGCAAAACACTAACCGTAAGGTTGGTGCTGCGGCAGGTTATATAGGCCTTGCGGGCGCAGTTGTTATGCTAAGTTTTTACTCAATAGTAGCTGGGTGGATGCTCTCATACGCTATTGAACCCATAACCACCTTTTTTGGGTTTACAGGCGCAAGCGAGTTTTTACATAGCGACTCAGTGTTGCGTAATTTTGTATTTACGCCGCTTATGCTTATTTTAACTGCCAGTATTATTTTAAAAGGTGTTAAATCGGGAATCGAAACCTGGTCGCGCCGTTTAATGCCACTGCTACTCGTATTGCTTGTTGGTTTGATTGCCTACATTGCAACACTCGATGGCGCAAGCGAAGGCTTTGCTGCGTATTTAATTCCTGATTTTAGCCAAATACTCGACCCTAACTTAATTATTGCCGCAATGGGGCAAGCGTTCTTTTCGCTCTCGTTAGGTGTAGGCTGTATGATGATTTACGGCTCGTATTTACAGCCAGATGCTAATTTACCAAAGCTCACCGCAGGTGTTGCTTTACTCGATACCAGTGTCGCGTTTTTAGCGGGCTTACTTATTATTCCTGCTATTTATGTGGCGCAGCACAACGGTGTAGAGGTATTTAGTGGTGGTAAACTGATTGGCGAAGGGCAACTTATTTTTGCTATTTTACCTGAGCTATTTAGCACCATGGGCGAAATTGGCTTATTAGTTGGTTTATTGTTTTTTGTATTAATGTCTATCGCATCGGTTACGTCAACAATATCGACCACCGAAATTCCGGTAGCGTTTTTAGTCGAAAACCACAACGTTAGCCGCACCAAAGCAACATGGGCAGTGAGCGCCGTTGTTCTCGTGTGTGCAAGCGCGATTATATTAAATTTTGATTGGTTATTTGGCTTAGTTATTATGCTATTCACCCAATACCAATTACCGCTTATGGGCTTGTTTTACTTTATTACAGTAGGGTGGATGTGGCAGCGTGGTAATAAATTACACCAAGCAACAACCGGCGTACATTACTGGTTTGCTCAGTATATTCGTTTTGTTTGCCCAATATTAATGACCTTGGTATTTGCAAACGTTGCCTTTGGTTAATTTTATCTAAACCCTAAAAATAGATTAATAAAGCGAAGTGAGCTTAAAACGCACTTCGCTTTTTTGTGCTTGTTATTTAGGTACAGCCAAGGTATTTATAAAACCTCATTAGTTAGAGGCTTACCTTCATTTACTTCAAGTGCATTTTGTATTGTTGTATTAGCAATTTCTGTGAGTGCCTCTTGGGTAAAAAAGCCCTGATGCCCCGTTACTAAAACATTTTTAAAGCTCACTAAGCGCGAAAATATATCGTCTTGATTTATTTCGTCGCTGTGGTTTTTAAAAAACAGCTCCGACTCTTGCTCGTAAACGTCGAGCCCCAAGTAGCCTAATTTTTTAGTTTTAAGTGCATTAATGCACGCTTTGCTGTTAAGCAGTGCACCGCGAGAGGTGTTAATAAGCATAACGCCGGTTTTCATTTTACTAAATGCCTCATCATCTATTAAATGATGAGTTTGCTCCGTTAAAGGGCAATGCAAAGAAATCACATCGCTTTGGCTAAGTAAGGTGTCTATATCGGTAATTGTATAATTGCCAGGTTGTGCGTAGGGGTCGCACACTAATACTTTAGCGCCAAAGCCATTTAAAATGTTGCACAGCGCTAGGCCAATTTTACCGCAACCTACAATACCCACGGTTTTATTGTGCAAGTTAAAGCCTAGTAATCCGTTTAAATCAAAATTGTCTTCGCGTACGCGGTTATACGCTTTATGGGTTTTACGGCTAAGCGTTAGCATAAGTGCAATACAATGCTCGGCTACTGCTTCTGGGCTGTATGCTGGTACGCGTAATACTTTAATTTTATGTGCTTTTGCTGCAGGTAAATCAACATTATTAAATCCTGCACAACGTAGCAAAATAGTATTTATGCCTTGGCTTGCCAATTGTTCAATAACAGTGGCGTTTACAGTGTCGTTAACAAATACGCATATGGCATCAAACCCGTTTGCTAAAATAGCCGTTTGTTCGCTCAGGGCTTGTTCAAAATACGTTATTTTTATATCGCGGTGACCGCGTGTACTTTGTTCAAAAAAAGGCAGTTCGTACTTTTGAGTACTAAAAAAAGCAATGTTCATGGTAATAGCCTCGACGCTTGAGTGTTTGTAGGGTAGTTAACCTTTAATACACTAAACTACTTTACAAGTAAGCGCCCAAGTAAAACGCATTTTATTGATTTAAATTAAGCCCTAAGCGGAGCCTTACTTGAGGTAAACAAAGGTATTTTTGACGATACTTTTTTACCACCTCTAGCAGCGCTTAACTTTGCGGCTTGCAGTAGGTTGCTTTCTATTACTTGTTTAAGTGTTTCGGGCTTAGTACGCGGTGCATAGCGTGCAACAAGTTGCCCTTGTGAGTTAATTAAAAACTTAGTGAAATTCCACTTAATTGCACGATTTTGCGAAATACCTCGCGTATGCGACTTTAAATAATTAAACAACGGATGTGTTTCTGGCCCGTTTACCATTACCTTACCAAATACCTCAAACGAGGTATTAAATTGATCTTGGTAAAAGTCTTTAATGGCTAAATTATCAAGCGGCTCATTTTGGCCAAACTGGTTACAGGGAAACGCAAGTACAGTAAAACCATTGCTTTTGTATTGCTGATAGAGCTTTTCGAGCGCATTTAATTGCACCGAAAAATTACACTTACTCGCTGTATTAACAATAAGGACGGTTTTGCCCTGTAATTGGCTAAGAGAAAAATTTTCGCTGTTAAAAAGTGGTGCATTAAATTGATAAATACTGTCCATAGGTTACCTACTTACCTTTCCCGCTAAGGAAATTTTATAAAGACTTTCATTCGCTTTTTTATCGACCGATTGACATAATCGAGGTCTAGTTTCTAAGTTATCAGTTAAATAGGTCATTTTTATGTCAATGAAAGTCGCATTTATAGGTTTAGGCGTAATGGGTTACCCAATGGCGGGGCATTTAGCAAAAGCAGGGCACAGCGTATGCGTTTATAACCGTACTCAAGCTAAAGCACAGGCGTGGACTGCAGAACATTCAGGAAGCCTTGCACCAACCCCGCGCGAAGCTGCAAGCAATGCCGACATCGTATTTATATGTGTTGGTAACAATGACGATTTACGCTCAGTTGTGTATGGCGACGATGGCGTGTTAGCGGGCATGTTGCCGCACACTATTTTGGTTGATCACACCACAACCTCTGCCGAAGTAGCACGCGAAGTGGCTGCAAAAGCGGCTCTGCAAAATATCGACTTTATAGATGCGCCTGTATCGGGCGGACAAGCTGGCGCCGAAAACGGCGTATTAACGGTTATGGCGGGTGGTAGTGAAGCTGTATTTGCTAAAGTGCAGCCAGTTATGGCGGCGTTTAGTCGTTTTAGCCAATTACTAGGTGGCGTTGGCTCAGGACAACTTTGTAAAATGGTTAATCAAATTTGTATTGCTGGTGTAGTGCAAGGTTTAGCCGAAGGCTTACATTTTGCCAAACAAGCAGGGCTTGATGGTGAAAAAGTTATAGAAACCATTTCTAAAGGTGCAGCCGGTTCGTGGCAAATGGAAAACCGCTACAAAACAATGTGGGCGGGTGAATATGAGTTTGGTTTTGCCGTAGATTGGATGCGTAAAGATTTAGGCATTGCACTCGATGAAGCTAAAAACAACGGCGCAACACTGCCAATGACCGCAACGGTCGATCAATACTACGCCGATGTACAAGCACTTGGCGGCGGCAGACACGACACCTCAAGCTTACTAGCACGCATTGAAGCGCTGCATAAAAAGTAACGTTTACGTTGAGTATTTAGATGTAGACGCCAAAGTATAGATTTGTGTTTTTTTCGTAGACGCCAAGCTTGCGTGACGGGCAAAGCCCGTAAAGTGATTTATTCACAAAGAGGTTTAGAGGCGCTGCGCTTTTAGAGGAAGTAATAAGTCTAAAACGGTTGTTGCTTTTATGTTTACTTATTTACTTCTCATTCGCTTCTCTTTGTGAATAGAGTTTTATTTAAGTAATTAAAAGCTGTGCTTTTCACGTGAGCAAGCTCAACGTCTACGTCAAAGTGTAGATTTATGGTTGTTTTTGTAGACGCGAAGCTTGCTTGCGTGATGGGCAAAGCCCGTAAAGTAATTTATTCACAAAGTGGTTATGAGGCGCTGCGCTTTTAGAGGAAGTAATAAGTCTAAAAAATTATTGTTTTATGTCTTCTCATTTACTCCTCATTCGCTTCTCTTTGTGAATAGTGTTTTATTTAAGTAATTAAAAGCTGTGCTTTTCACGTGAGCAAGCTCTACGTTTACCCCAAAGTATAGATTTATGGTTGTTTTTGGAGACGCGAAGCTTGCTTGCGTGATGGGCAAAGCCCGTAAAGTGACTTATTCACAAAGAGGTTATGAGGCGCTGCGCTTTTAGAGGAAGTAATAGATCTAAAAAATTATTGTTTTTATGTTTCTCATTTACTCCTCATTCGCTTCTCTTTGTGAAATAGATTTTTCTTTTTTTGAAGTGGTACAGATATTTATAAACAAAAAACGCGACACTTTATTGCTAAAGTGTCGCGTTTTTAATGCGTTATATAAACAAAATTAAAGTAAATTACATGCTTTGAGCGTAGTTATACAGCGCCTTTAAAATTGTAAGATTTTTTTCGCTGTCGTCATGTTCATGCGCTAGGTTTTCAAGGGTGATCATAAAATCTTGCGCATTAATCGACGGTTGATCTTCCCCGTGCATTAACTTGTTTTGGCAATACTGGCGCCATTGATCAAGCTCTTGCTGGTTTAGCGTTTCAGGCCAGTTACGGGCGCGGTATCTAAACAACAACGTATTAAACTTTTTATCTTCAAAGTCTAACTTCAACCCAGCTAATTCATCTGGTTTAGCATCACGAATAATAGCAAATTTAGCTTTGTCAGCATGGCTTGTAAACCCATCGTAAAGTAAGTAGTCAACGTTAGTGGTTGCGCTGTAATCGCCTTGCTCGTTAAACACTTCGGTTACTTTATCGCGAAGGTCGGTATTGGCTTTTAAAATAGCTAAGTTAGCTAAGCACTGCTCGCGGTCAATCCCAAGGCGGGCGGCGTTTTCAGGCAATAATGTTTTAGCTGGGGCTAAAATAGGGCACTTGTTTAAATGCACAAGCTTTAAGCCAACAGGTAAATCGTCCTCGGCTAAATCTACACGTTTGGTGTATAAACGTTTGCGTAACTCTTCTACGTTTAAATCAATGAGCACTTGCGGGTTTTGGGTTAAATCAAAACAAATAACCGCGTTTTTATTTACTGGATGAAAGCTCATTGGTGCAACCCAGCTTGTACAGCCTTGTGTTGCAGGTATGCGCGACGTGGTATGCACAAGCGGCGTCATGTTAAATACATCAACCAATTCAGCAAGGGCTTTTTTGCCACGCAGCCCAAAAAAGAAGTTATATAGCTTTGGTTGCTTTTCTTTTATTAGCTTAGCCAGTGCAATAGTGGCGGTTACATCGCTTAGTGCATCGTGCGCTGCGGCGTGTTCAATACCATTGGCTACGGTTAAATGTTCTAGCTTAAAGCTTGGGCTGCCGTCTTCTTTTAACGGCCATTCAATGCCTTCAGGACGCAGTGCGTAACAAGCACGTACTAAATCAATAATATCCCAGCGGCTATTGTTATTTTTGTATTCACGCTCGTATGGGTCGTAAAAGTTACGGTAAAAGCTATAACGGCTTACTTCGTCATCAAACCGAATACTGTTATAACCGGCAACACAGGTGTTTGGCACGCTAAATTCGGCATGAATTTTTGCTATAAACTCAGCTTCAACTAAGCCTTTTTTCATCGCCACTTGTGGCGTAATACCCGTAATTAAACACGCCTCAGGGTGAGGCAAGTAATCCGCTTGCGGCTTACAATATTCAATAAGCGGCTCGCCAATAATATTTAAATCAAGATCGGTACGAACACCCGCAAACTGGCTCGGCTTATCCTTTTGAGGGCTTGCTCCCCAAGTTTCGTAGTCGTGCCAGTAGATTGTTGCTTGATTTTGCTCTTGATATGCCATGCTGAAAACCCTGAGTAGTTAACTTAAAAACGCCTAAATGCGTGCCAAGTTACTAAAATAATGAATTATTTAGATTATGGCATATGGGCGAGGGAGTTTATAGGTTTGGATGATAAATGATGTACAGGTTGATCTTTTTCAAGTATGTAAGACAAGAATTTATTCTTTTGTCTCTACTTTTATATATTAACTAATTAACTTTAAAGTCTGCTTGAGGAGCAAAATTATTTATAAATAACTGAATCAAAGTATGAGTAAAACTTTACTTGCATAAATGTTAGAACAATGTATAAGTAAGCTTAAATAGCAATAATTCTGTCTAATATGGCATTTATAGCCAAAAAAAGACTTTTAATTGGGTTTGTATATGATTATTGAGCTAGTAGTTGAAAATTTTCGTTCAATTAAAGAAAAACAACGTTTAAGTCTTGTAAAATCTAACTTTGGAGATGCAGATAACAATTCATTTAATCCACTAGCCCCTGGGACATCGGATTTACTTAAAAGTGCTGCAATTTATGGAGCAAATGCTGCGGGAAAATCTAATTTCATCCTTGCATTATCAACAATGCAAGAAATAGTTATTATGTCTGCTAAAGATAGACAAAGGGGCTATAATTTACCCGTCCAGCCTTTTAAACTTTGTGACTCAACTATAGATGAGCCAACTGAGTTTGAGGTTACTTTTATTGCTGATAGTGTTAAATATCAATATGGCTTTTCTACAAACTCAACACAAATCACAGCAGAGTGGTTATACGCTTTTCCAAACGGAAAGCCCCAAAGATGGTTTATTCGTGTATTAGATCCAGAAACTAGTGAATATGTTTGGGATTTTGGGTCTTATCTAATGGGGAAGAAACAACTCTGGAAAGAAGCAACTAGATCAAATTCATTGTTTCTATCTACTGCAATTATGTTGAATAGTGAGCAATTAAAACCAGTTTACGATTGGTTTTATAAAACACTTAAGCTATCTGGTATTAGTGGATGGAATATGGAATATACAGCTAAACTTTGTCAAAAAAATGAGAGCAAAGAGCATGTATTAAATTTTTTAAAAGCTGCTGATTTAGATATTGATGATATTAGGGTTGATACAAAGAAAATGGACAAAACATATTTTCCTGATGAACTACCTGCTTCTATCAAAGAAAAAATGTTAGAAGAATTAGAAGGCGAAGAGTTCCACGAAATTAAGACAATACATAAAACTTCTTCAGGTAAAAACATGTCATTTGATTTAAGTGACGAATCTGATGGAACTCAAAAGATCTTCGCGTTTGCGGGACCTTGGATTGATAGTTTAAACAAAGGTAAAGTGCTCTTTATTGATGAGTTACATGATAGTTTACATCCGAGCATTGTTAAATTTTTAGTTAGCTTGTTTCATGATAAAAAAACAAATCCTAATAACGCTCAGCTAATTTTTACTACACATGAAACATCAATTTTAGATCAAAATATCTTTAGAAGAGATCAAGTATGGTTTTGTAATAAAGAAAAGAATCAATCTACATCGCTTTATCCATTAACAGATTTCAGTCCTAGAAAAGGTGTTGAAAATTTAGAAAAAGCATATTTGACAGGTAGATATGGTGCTTTGCCTTTAATCTCAGCATTAGAATATATTGGAGAATAAATTTTGGGTAGTGAGGATTTATTTCATAAACATAAAGCTAAAAGACAGAAAGATTTAGAACGTAAGGTTTCATCAAGAAAGCCTTACGATCGTATTTTAATAGTCTGCGAAGGTAGTAAAACTGAACCAATATATCTTGAAGAAGCTCGAATTGAACTAGAGCTTGACTCTGCGAATATTATGATCGATGGAACTTGTGGTTCGAGTCCTATATCAGTAGTGAAGCATGCAGAATCTATATTCAAAAAGGAAGTTCTTAGTGGAGGGCTATACAATCAAGTGTTTTGTGTGTTTGACAGGGATAATCACACTACTTATTTAGAAGCAATAAAATATGTAGATGTGCTTAATAATAACCTTATTCAAGAAAATATAAGTAATGAGCCTATATTTAATGCAATTCATTCAGATCCATCTTTTGAATTTTGGTTGTTGTTGCATTTCAATTATTCAACGAAACCGTATCAACCCAAACAGGGTAAAAGTGTAGGAGATCAAGTAATAGATGACTTGAAAGTTTATATGCCAAAGTATAAAAAAACTCAAAAAGGTATTTTTAAAACATCACTTGATAATGGTTCATTAAATACAGCACTAAATTATTCTCAGCAGATATATGATAGAGCAAAAGGGTCAAATAATATGAACCCAAGTACAAATATGCATGAGTTGATAACATACCTTCAAGAAGTTAAAGGGTCATAAATCAGGAATATCCATTTAGATAACTTATTTGACTCAATATATTAACTACTTCTGAATTCAGAAAATTAATTACAAAAGTATAAGTTCGTATTTATTGACATTGAGTCTAGGCTAATCACTAATATCAATAAAGCTACCCTGTTTATTAGTATTAGTGCCTTTCCTTCTGAAAATCATGTCGCTTCATCTTTGATTATGAATAATTTACCACAAATAAAAGCTATCACTACTCGCAAAATGATGAGCCAGAAATGGTTGTAGCCCAAGTAGTGAAGTTGCTTGAACGCACTCAATAAGTTTAAGTTTCGTTGGTTGTTTTTATAAATATCAATTTTCATAAATTAGTAATTTGGCATTAGACTAAAGTCTATAGGTTAGATTTATTCACTTATTAGGTTTGTTTTAATCGTTTGTCGGTTTTGTGTTAATTCTCTAAAGTTTAGTTGTCGGCAACAAGCACGGCTTAACCAACAGGACTACGACCATGAAACTTACTCTTATCAAAACTATCGCTCTTAGCTCACTACTTACATGTTCAGCTGCTGCAATGGCTGAGCAAAGTGATTACAAATTAATGGTTATTGAAACTGCAACAGCGCCACAGCCACTTGAGCAATCATTTAATAGCTGCGCACTGAATGTTAAGTCAAAAAATTACGCTGAGGCTGAAGCAATTTGTACTAAAGCAATTGCGCTTTTAAAAGACGCAGATGGCCCTAAATTTAAAGTACGCCAACTTACATCGTTTGCATTAAGTAACCGTGGTGTTGCACGTTTAAAAGCGAACAACGACACTGCTGGCCTTGCTGATTTATACGAAGCAAACCAAATGTCTACAAGTACAATGGTATCGCACAACTTAACTCGCGCTAAAGAAGAGCTTTCTTTATAAACACTTTATAAAGTGCTTACCAAAAGCATGTTATAAAATAGCGAGAGTAAAAAAGCCCATGTTAGGTTAATTCCTAACATGGGCTTTTTTGTTTTATTTAATGCGTAAGTTAATACCTTAAATATGTTAATAGAGTAGGGTGTGTATTTATAATTAATATTTTGGGTATGCTTGTTTAGGCTACGCGAATATAATGCGAGATAACCGTATAAAAACTAATAACCCTTCTGCTTTGCTTATTTTGAGCAAGGCATCATTAAATAAATATTGAGATTTAAACCATGGCACCAGGAACCAGCCTAAGCGTACTTGAAATAAGTGCGATATTTTTATCAATTACCGCGTTACTCACCTATGTAAACCATCGCTTTATTGGCTTGCCAACAACCATTGGCGTTATGGTTATTTCGATGCTTTTATCTATCGGCGCTATATTTTTGGGCTTTTTAGGGTTTGATGATCTTATAGATTACGAAGTGAGCTTGCTCGATCAGTTAGATTTTACTGAAGTTTTGCTTGATGGCATGCTCTCTATGCTGCTTTTTGCTGGGGCGCTACATGTAAATGTTAGCGATTTAAGGCGCTATAAATTGCCAATCGGTATTTTGGCCTGTGTTGGTACGTTGCTATCAACGGTTATTATTGCAGGCGCGCTTTATTTAGTACTTCCTTTGCTTGGTTTTGATTTAGCGTTTATTTGGTGTTTACTGTTTGGCGCATTAATTTCGCCAACCGATCCGATTGCGGTAATGGGAATTTTACAATCTGCGGGGGCGCCTAAAAGTATTGAAACCGTGATTGCGGGTGAATCGTTGTTTAACGATGGTATAGGCGTGGTTATTTTTGTGCTTTTATTGGGTGTTTTATCAAGTGGTGATATTCCTACAACTTATTATGTAGCACACTCGCTGGCGGTTGAAGCCGGTGGCGGTATTGTTTTTGGTTTGGTATTAGGTGGTATTTTATATTACTTACTTAAAAGTATTGATAGTTACCAAGAAGAAGTATTACTTACTTTGGCGGGCGTTATTGGTGGTTATGCACTTGCAAGCCATTGGCATTTGTCGGGCCCACTTGCAATGGTAATGATGGGGCTAATGGTGGGCAATCATGGTCGTAGTATGGCTATGAGCGACAAAACACGCCATTACGTTGATTTATTTTGGGAGCTGATTGACGAAATTTTAAATGCCATTTTATTTGTACTCATAGGGCTTGAGGTCGTCATGATTGCATTTTCGAGTAATTTGTTTATTGCTGGTGGCTTAACAATTTTAATAGCGTTACTCGCACGTTTAATTGTTGTGGGTATAACAACCACTACATTTAATAAGCAATTAGAGTTGCCATCTGGCGCATGGAAAGTTTTAACCTGGGGTGGCTTGCGTGGTGGTATTTCGGTTGCACTGGTATTGCAGTTACCTGATGGGAACGAGCGCGATATTTTATTGGCTCTCACTTATGCGGTTGTGGTGTTTTCAATTTTAATTCAGGGTTTGAGTATTGGTAAAGTAGCCAAAACTATCCGTTAAATATAAATTGGTTGGATCAAACCTGTTAAATGTAATTTTTTAAAAAGCGTGTGAAATAGCTGTATTTCACACGCTTTTTATTTTTCTTATAAAAAAGGGTAATTAAAACGTAAAGCTGAGCTGCAAACCGCTGTAAATATGTTCTTGTGCTGCCCAGTAGTCGCCATCTATTTGGCGTGCTCGGGTAAATACTTCTATTTTAAATGGCTTAAAGTGATAACCCGCACCTATACCTGCGTAACCGTCTATGTCGTTGTTCGATTTTTCTATTTGGTAGGTGTTATCGCCTCTATCGTTTTTAAAGGCGAGTTCGAACAGATCTAAGCCAAGCTCGGCGTATATAAAAAAGTCATTAAAATAACCAAGCTTCATGCCATTGTCCCACGTTATAAATTCTTCTTGCTCGCCTTGTTTATTATTGATTACTGCCGCGCCAATTGCGCTGGTAAAAACAACACCAAAGTTACTGTAATTTTGTTTGACCATCATTTCTACACCCGCAGATGTAATGCTGCTATCGCCATTAAATTCTGATTTTATAAACATACCGGTGTTAGGCATGTCATTACCGAGCAAAAGCCTTGCGTTAACATTTTGGCTAAATGATAAAAGCGTGCTTAATAAAACAAAAAGAGGAAGTGTGTGTTTCAAAAAAGTTAACCCATTAATGATGAAAAGTTACCAGAGCCGTAATTATAAATACATAACTTAGTATTGCATGTAATTAAATGTATAAATTTGTTTGATTGTTACTCAGCTATGCAAAAACAAGGTGCTTAAAATAAAACCGACTAAATAAAAGCATAAATAATTATATGTATTTTAAAATGCAAAGTAGCGATTTTAGGCACGGAAGATGGTGCGTAAGTTATTTAAATATATAGAAAAAGTTTAAACGTATTAGACTAAGGTCTATAGGTTAATTTTTCTCACTTATTAGGTTTGTTTTAATCGTTTGTCGGGGTTGTGGTAATTCACTAAAGTTCAGTTGTCGGCAACAAGCACGGCTTAACTAATCAGGAATATGACCATGAAACTTACACTTATCAAAACTATCGCTCTTAGCTCACTATTAACATGTTCAGCTGCTGCAATGGCTGATCAAAGTGATTACAAATTAATGGTTATTGAAACTGCTACAGCGCCACAGCCACTTGAGCAATCATTTAATAGCTGCGCACTGAATGTTAAGTCAAAAAATTATGCGCAAGCGGAAGAAATTTGTACTAAAGCAATCGCACTTTTAAAAGACGCAGATGGCCCTAAATTTAAAGTACGCCAACTTACGTCATTCGCATTAAGCAACCGTGGTGTTGCACGTTTAAAAGCGCATAACGATACAGCTGCACTTGCTGATTTATACGAAGCATCAAAATTGTCTAACAGCTCAATGGTATCGCACAACTTAACTCGCGCTAAAGAAGAGTTATCGTTATAAAAAACCTTTATAACGCGTTTTATAAAGTACTTACTAAAGCATGATATAAAATAGCGAGAGTAAAAAAGCCGATGTTGGGTTAAATCCCAACATCGGCTTTTTCGTGTTTATAGCATTGATAAAATGCATTACATACATCATCACAATATAAAAGTAACACTCCTCATATAACGCCCAGCATCCCTTGTGTTTTAAATCTGTGCACTTATAGCCTCGCTTAGAATTAATTGATGATTAATTCTCATGGTGACCTATCAAAAAAGTAGTTTGTTTGTTGCTGAAATGTTAAGCAGAATTTGAGAGCTAATTTTAATACCTAGATTCAAATTGTAAGTGCATAACTTGTTTTGGCTAGATTAAGTGGTCAGTTGCTCATAAGCTAACTGCTTT